>JACCVE010000149.1 GCA_013698285.1 Chloroflexia bacterium
GAACACCCCGGAATTCGCATTTCCGTCCGACTGCCCGGCCATGCCATTCGATCGCCCCAGAGACTCAACGGTGGCCCCGTCAAGGGATCCCGTGATGGTGTCGATCGACTCAATCGCGTCCCATAGCCGCTGGGTGACGTCAGCTCGCATAGATGGGCTGCCGCGAGGCCTCGATCTCCGCGGTGAAGTGGGCACTCTGGACGGTGCGGACGGTCATCAGATCGACCGAACGGCCGAAGAGGGTCTCCAGCGCCTCGGCCAGTTCGAGGTATCTCGTCCCGACATCCGGCCCGTACTCGCCGAGGTCGACCAGGAAGTCGAGATCGCTGGTGGCCGAGTCGAAGGTTCCTTTGGTGGCGGAGCAGAAGAGGTCCAGGCGGCGGACGCCGTAGCGCTGGCAGAGGGGGATGAGCCCGGCCTGTTTGTCGGCGACGACGGGTGCGAGCATCGGGGCCTCCTGCCTGTGGAGTAGCGTTCTCTGCCTGGATACCGTACCTGCCCAACACCTGCCCAACCGCAAGAGTCGACCGAGATTGTCCCGCGCGCGAGCAGTCAACCATATTCGGGCGCGGGTCAGGCGAGGACCTCCGTGATCTGGGCGCGAAGGCGGGGGAGGTCGTCCTTGGCCGCTGTCCAGACGACCGCGTCGTCCACCGTCTCGTACCCGTGGATGACGCGGTGCCGGAGATTGATGGCGTTGCGCAGGTCCGGGATACGACCCTCCAACGACTTGTCCAACCGCGCCGCGATGCTCAGCGCCTCTCCGATGATCTCGAACTCACGCTCCACCGCCCGGCTATGGATGCGGCTGCTGGCGTAGGCAAGGACATCGACCCGATCGAGGAATCCAGCGATCGCGTCTATGCTCTCGAGCGCGTGGCCCAGGCGCTCGACGACCTCAGGCGACATAGACGAGCTGCCGGGACGCGTCGAGTTCGGCGATGAAATAGGCGCTGCGCACCGACCGGACGGTGAGCAGGTCGACCGGCCGGCCAAACAGGGCTTCCAGCGCGTCGGCGATCGCGAGGTATCGCCGCGCCACGTCGGGCCCATACTCGCCCAGGTCGACGAGAAAGTCGAGGTCGCTCGTGGCCGGGTCGAAGGTGTCCTTGGTCGCGGAGCCGAAGAGATCGAGTCGGCGGACGCCATAGCGCTCGCAGAGGGCGACGACCTCGGCCCGCTTGTCCGCGAAGATGGGAGCGAGCATCGTGGTCTCCTGATCTCCGGGGCGACGTTGACCTCCACATTCTACTACGCAAACGCGGCAAAATAGGGTCAAATGACGCTGGAACACCTTCTCGGTAATCGAACACCAACGATCTACCGGTCGCTGGCTTCGCGCTGTGGACCGGGGATCATCAGGCGACATGCCCGTGTGTCCGGGCGAGGTGCTCCCAGATTCGCTTGGAGATGTTGGCCAGGCGGCGGGTGGCCTCGACCTCGTCGGTCAGGCCCTTGGACATCAGGGCGATGGCGTAGGGTCCCCAGGGGGCGTAGACGATGCCGGCGTCGTTGCGGATTCCCCGTAGGGAGCCGGTCTTGTGGGCGACCTCGGTGCCCTCGGGCAGGTGGAGGGGGATGATGGTGTTGTACTTCTGGCGCTTGAGGATATCGATCGCGGTGTCGCGGCTGGCCGGGGAGAGGCCGTCGCCGCGCTCGATGATGGTCAGCAAGGACACCATGTCGGCCGGGGTGCTGGTGACGTTGCGCTCGTCGGCGGCGTAGGCGACCGAATCGGGATCGAGCGGGGTCGTGCGGAGGGCGTCGCGCAGGACCTCATAGGTGGTGGCCGGGTCGACTGGGTCGAGGCCGGTGGCGTGGCAGAAGATGCCGCGGCAGCCGAAGGGGATGGAGGTCTGGGCCAGGCCGAGGTGGTCGAGTTCGGCACGGAGGCGGTCGGTCCCGACGAGGTCGAGCAGGAGATCGGTCGCCAGGTTGTCGGAGACGACCGTCATCAGGACCGCGAGGTCGCGGATGGTCGGAGCGATGCCCGGGTCGAGATCTTGGAGGACGCCGGAACCTGGCACCCGCTGGTGAGCCCCGACGGTGACGCGCTCGGCCAAGTCGATCTCGCCGGCGTCGGCCAGGCGGAGCAGGGCGTAGAGGAGGGGCACCTTGAACGTCGAGGCGGCCGGGAAGACCTCCCCCTCGGCCATTGCCAGGGTCGTACCGGCGACGAGGTCGTGAACGGCCAGACCGACTGTCCCGTCCAGTCCGGCCAGGGTCGCCCGCACCCGATCGTGGAACGCCACGTCCCCGGGCGTGGACGCCCCCACCTGACCAGCGTCACCGGTCGACGTCAGCGTCATGCTCGATTCCTCCCATACGCGCGTTTCCGGCTCGGACGGCCAACGACGTGTCCGTCGCGGCACCGCGGGTCAGGGGCAGTCAACGGCCCTTCGCGGTGGGGACGCGGAACGCCGCTCCCACTCTGATCGCTCGCCCGGCACCGGGAGGACATCCCCGGCGCCGATCGCCGGGACATCCTGGCCCGACCATGGCGCGACCCATCGTCACACGGTCCGCGGTAGACCGTAAAGGCGGGTTAAAGGGGCTGGTATACTGGTCCCACATGGGACCTCGCACCACCGACGCACGCGCCGGGCGCCGTGGTCCCGTGTGACGATCGACCCCACCGGCGAACCGTTCGCCGGCGTCCGGGGCACCTATGATTGAGGAAGGTCGTATCACCATGGGCCGCGAGCGACGCCCGCTCTTCCCCGCGGAAGAGGCGATGGCGGAGCCGGGGATCTATGGGTGTCCGATGCTCATCCGCCCGCACCACGACCTCGGCGGTGTCCGCGTCCCGACCATGCGCTGCGCGCTGGGTTGGGCGCTACACAATGAGGCGGAGATCGCCCGGTGCGGGGAGACGGGATCGGTCGTGGAGTGCTGGAAAGTCGATCCGGCCCTCATCGAGGTCGTTCCCCGACCGGGGCCACGCGTCCACGTCACCCCGGAACCGGCGGCGGAGAC
Organism: Chloroflexia bacterium; assembly: GCA_013698285.1. GTDB lineage: Bacteria > Chloroflexota > Chloroflexia > Thermomicrobiales > UBA6265 > JACCVE01. Next base: position 2,977 of record JACCVE010000149.1, read on the forward strand.
GCCCGAGATCGACCGCATCGCGGGCGACTAGGGCGCCGGTCCGATCGGCCGCGACCTCGACCGGAGGTCCGGCACACCCATCCCCGGCCCCATGCACCGCCCCGGCACCCGCCGGGGCGGTCATCGTTTTCCGGTCGGAACGCGCTGCCGGACGGCGAGCCGGACCGGGAGTGAGCGGGGCGAGACGGCGAGCCGCGCGGGAGACGTGCCGGTCAGCCAGCGAGGCTAACCGACGGGGATCGCGTCGGTCGGGGCGTTGGTGCGGATGAACGCCTCGACCTCGGCCGGGGGGGTCTGGCGCAGGGTCAGGGCGGCGTACTTGAGATTGCTGGGCAGGTAGAGGTGGAAGTCGGAGATGATCGGCTCGACCCGCTCCGCCTCGGCCCACCACTCGTAGAGGCGGGGCAGCCACTCGAACGACCGGGCCTGGACCCGCCAGAGGGCGACACCGGCGCCGCGCTCGTAGGTGAGGGCCTCGCCGAAGTAGACGGTGCCGCCTCCCGCCTCGATGATCTCGCGAACGTCGTCGTAGTGGCGGGGGGAGCCCTTCAGGGTGAAGCGCCAGCCACCGGGGGCGGCGCCGGGACCGGCCGCCGTGGTATCGCCGCCCCGGCGCGTCTTGGCATCGGTCCCCGACCGCCGGCCGAGCAATGAACTCATCCCGTCTCCCTCAACCTGTTATTGGCCCCGGCCACGTTCAAGGGGACGGCCGACTCCCCGGCGCCAGGCGCGTCCCGGCCCTGATGGGGGGCATTGTACTCCCGTTCAGGGGCCCCCGATCCCGTCGCCGGCCGTCACAGGTGCCGACCCTCGCCCAGCGGGGTCAACGCCCCGGCGCAGGGTGGCGAGTGCGCCGGTGAGGAGCAGGGCCAGCGGTCCGCCGATGCCGACGATCAGGCCAGCGAGGACGAACACGACCGGGGCGCCGAGGACCGGGACGACCAGGCCGACGATGGCGAACCAGGCCGCCGCGGCCAGGGTGATGATCGCCGACCAAGCCGCGTACATCCGGCCCCGCAGGGCGTCCGGCACCGCCTCGACGAGGTAGGCCTGCATGGCGATCACGGCCCAGGCGTCGGTGAAGCCGAGGGCGAACCAGCAGGCGAAGACGACTGGCAAGGGCGGCACCAGGCCGACCGGCAGGAGGAAGAGTGGACCGAGGTAGCCGATCGCCAGCAGGCGCCGCCGGCCAATGCGGGGCTCGATCCTGTTGCCGACCAGGGCGCCGACGGCCGCGCCCCCGGCGATCGTCGCCATCAGCAGGGCGAAGACCGTCTCGGCCCGGTCGCCTAGGGCGATCGTCTCCTCGGTATAGACGACCAGGCCGATCACGAACATGGTGCCGATCACCTGCCAGAGGATCTCGGCGGCCGTGATCCCCCGCACGACGCGATTGGACCAGATGACGCCCAGACCGGCGAAGAGTTCCGCCCGGCGGGACACCGCGGCGGCGGCGGGGTCGGGCGCGATGGCGGTGCTCGCCGTCGGCAGTCGCAGGCGCCAGATCAGCGCCGCCGAGGCGGCGAAGCAGACGGTCTGGAGCCAGAAGGTGCGGGACGGCCCGGCGGAGGCGACCAGCAAGGCCCCGATCGCCGGACCGATCACCCGGATCAGGGACTGGCTGACCTGGACGACGGCCAGCGCCGGCACCATCAGTCCGGTCCCGGCGATCACGGGGACGGTCGCCTGTTCGGCCGGTCGGGCGACGGCGTTGCCGACCGAGACCAGGGCCGCCAGCACGGCCAGTTGCCAGAGCGAGGCGGTGAACGGGATCAGGCCGACGAGGATGGCCCGGCCCAGGTCGGAGCCGAACATCAGGCGGCGGCGGTCGAGCCGGTCCGCCAGGAGGCCGGCGACCGGGGCCAGGATGACCCTGGGGAGGGTCTGGATGACGAAGAAGAGGCCGAGCAGGCGGGCCGAGCCGGAGAGGTCGTAGACCAGCAGCGGCAGGGCGACCTGGGCGACGGCCTCGCCGAGGCCCCCGGCCGCCTGGGAGAGCCAGAGCAGCGCGAAGCCGGGTCGGCGGAAGATGGCCCGCATGCTGCGGTCGAACGGCGCGTCCGGCTCCGGGGCGTGGCCGGTCGGTCCGGGGGTATCAGCGGCGGCCGGTATGGCGCCCGGGATCGCCGTCTGTCCGTCGAGGTCTGGTTCGGCGGCGGTCGCCGGGGTCGCCCGCGTTATGGTCATGGGCGGCACCGGGGCATCGTCGCGTCCTCTCTGGTCGGGGTGGGTCGATCGAGGCTCGTGGTGGTCGGCGGTGTCCCATTCCTGCCGGGGTGGGACGAGGAGCGCCGGGATCGTGGATGGAGGAGCGGCAGAGGGAGGGCCCAGGTGCGGTGACGATGACCACGCCGGGGCTGGAACGGTCACCGCCGCCATGATGACGTGGGTATCAGGGCAAAGGGGCGGGAACGACGCTGCCCAGGCGTCGGTCTCCCTCCACCGCCGGGGTGCCGAACATCGGGAGGGCACGAAATCGTCCCCTCCACGTCCACGTCTGAGTGGTGTCCCGGGCATGGGCGGCGACGTTGGCTCGCAGCCGGGTGCCATCGCCCGGTGTCGCCGCCCGGTGCCAGGTGATCGCGGGCTTATTCCCGGGACGACATCGGGTAGGACAGCGTGTCCACTCGCCGTCCGGAACCGCGTGGCATGCTGAGCCAGATTGTCGGGGAAGGGTCGCACGATGGTCTGAACGGACGACCAGGACGGAAGAAGGACGATGGGATGACGGATATCGCAGCGGGGCACCGCCGGAATCTCGAACTCAAGGTCCGGTGTTCGGCAGCCGATCTCGACCGCGTGCTGGTCAGTCTAGCAGAGGGAGATGGGCCGGTCCCGGTCTCGGCGCGACAGGTCGATACCTACTTCGGCGCTCCGGCGGGCCGGTTGAAGCTGCGGGTGACGGGGCCGATCGAGCCGCCGGGGGCGGGTGACGCACCGGACGCCGCACCCGGGCCGGGCGAGGGGAACGCCTCGGCCACCGCGCTCCGGGAAGGGGCGGAGCTGATCGCGTATCGGCGACCCGATGACGCCAGCGGCCGGTGGAGCGCGTATGAACTGGTCCCCGTCCCGGTCGGCCAGGCGGACAGCCTAACGGCGGCCCTGGCGCTCGCCCTCGGTGTCACCGGCCGGGTGGTCAAGGTCAGGACCGTCGTGATCCTGGGCATGACGCGGGTTCACCTGGACCGCGTCGAGGGGCAGGGCACCTTCATTGAGGTGGAGACGGTGGCGGCGGACAGGCCCGAGGGCGAGGTGACGGCGGAGTTCGATGCGGTGGTGGCCCGGTTGGGACTGGGGAAAATGGCGATCGTGGCCGGGTCTTACGGGGACGGGGCGTGAGGCGTAAGGGGGTAGGGGACAAGGGGCAGGGGGCGGACGGTGATACTGTTTGGACATCGTCTTGGACATCGTCCGGGGTGGACGTGGGCTCGACGGTGGTGAGGAGGCCAGGCAGGTGGAGGGGACGACGGGGATGAAGGTCGGGGTAATCATCGGGATCTCGGAGGATGGGGACACCGGGGAGTCGCCGCGGTATGCCGATGTCCGGGCCTCGGCCCTGGCGGCGGAGGCGGCCGGGCTCGACGCGGTCTGGCTCTATGACCACCTGGTCTATCGCTTCGGCGAGCCGCCGGTGACGCGTGGCACCTGGGAAGCCTGGACGCTCCTCTCGGCACTCGCCGAGGCGACGACGCGGGCGGAACTGGGGGTGCTCGTGATGTGCGTCCCGTTCCGCAACCCGGCCGTGCTGGCCAAGATGGCGGACACCCTGGACGAGGTCAGCGGGGGGCGGTTCACCCTCGGCCTGGGGGCGGGCTGGCACCAGCCCGAGTTCGACGCCTTCGGTATCCCCTTCGACAACAAGGTGAGCCGGTTCGAGGACGGCGTGAAGATCATCGCCCCACTGCTGCGCGAGGGGAAGGTCGATCACCGGGGCACCTACGCCTCGGCGCCGGACTGCGAGCTGCGGCCCCGGGGTCCGCGGCCGGGCGGCCCGCCCATCCTGATCGCCTCGTTCGGCCCCCGGATGTTGCGCTTGACGGCCGAGCACGCCGACCTGTGGAACGTGGCCTGGCTGGGCGACCCTTCTGCCTTGGACGAGCCGCTCGCCAAGCTGCACGCGGCCTGCGACGAGGTCGGCCGGGACCGGGCCAGCCTCGGCATCACGGTCGGAATCACGGTCCGCTTCCCGGACCTGCTGCCCGCACCGGAACCGGACGCCGCCGCGCCCGACCCGGCGAAGGTGATCTCCGGCACGGTCGAAGATGTCGCGGTTGCCTTGCGGGGCTACGCCGAACGGGGTGCCGTCCAGGTGATCGTCAACCTCGACCCGGCGGACGAGACCGGCTACGCCCGTCTGGCCGAGGCGGCCGCAATGTCACGGACGCCCGCCTGACTCCCGCCCGAATGGGCCGGATGTTGCCGGACGCGGCACCTGCCGGGCGGGTGTCGGTCGTGGTGCCGGGCCGGGTGGTCATGGGTGTCGCTGGCTCGGCCTCGCGACCCATCATGAAGCGGGGACGGGCACCCCGGGAAGGTCCGGCCGGCGAAGCCCCGCGCTGGCGGGGTGGATCGCCATGATCGCGGTGCAGGCGACGTAGAGGGCGCCGATGACGATCAGGACCGGGCGGAGGCCGAGGCCGTCGACGGCGGTGCCGGCGACCAGGACGCCGACGGGCGACCCGGCCAGCACTCCGGCCGTGAGGAGGCCGTAGACGCGGCCCCGGGCCGCCGGCGGGATGCGTTCCTGGAAGGTGGTCATCAGCAGGGGGTTGATCGGCCCTGCCAGCACGCCCGCCGCGAACCGGATCGCCAGCAGGGCGCCCAACGGCGGGAAGAGGGCGAAGGCGCACGTCAGCAGGGCCACGCCGTTGAAGGCGACGAGGTAGGTTGCCCTCCTGGGCAGGCGAGGGCCGACCGAGGCGAACAGGAGCGAGCCCAGCAGAGACCCGGCACCGAAGGCGCCGAAGACCAGACCGAGTTCGGTCGAGGCCCCCTCGCCATAGACGCGACGGACGAAGACCGGCACGACCACGGTCGCCAGCGCGGCGTCGAGGAGGTTGGTGACCGAGATCGTCCAGGTCAGCAGCGTCATGAGGCGATCCCGGAGCAGGATGGTGACGCCCTCCCGCATCTCCGCCAGGTAGGAACCGGATTTGGACGCCGGAGCGGGGCCGGAGACGGTCGGCCGGGGAGCGCCGCCGGTGGCGGGGACGCCCACGGCGAACAGGGCGGCGGAGACTACGAAGCTGGCCGCGTTCAGCCAGAGGGCGTTCCCGGCGCCGACCAGGGCGATGGCCAGACCGGCGAGGGGCGGCCCGGCGAGTTGGGCCGCGCGGGAGACGGCCTGGTACCAGGCGTTGGCCCGTTCGAGGGGGATGCCGGCCCGTTCGGCCGTGTCGGGGAAAAGGACCTGCCGCGCGGTGATGCCCGGCACATCGAAGAGCGATCCCGTCCCGACCAGGACCAGCAGGGCCCAGAACGGCAGGCCGACGGTCAGGGCGAGGAGGGGAATCAGGGCGACGGAGACGCCACTGAGGAGGTCGGCGGCGATGCTGAGGCGGCGGCGGTCGAGGCGATCGACCAGCCCGCCGC
>JACCVE010000157.1 GCA_013698285.1 Chloroflexia bacterium
GGTCATCGCGGCGCCGGGCGGGTGCATCCCGCCGCGCCTTCCGCCCTATCCGCCCCATCCGCTTCGCCGCGACCCGGACCGTTCAGAGCCCGGCCACCCTGACCACGCATGCGGAGGAGACCCTGCCGTGAACGCCTTCGCCGGGCACACATCTCGGGACCAGACGATCCTCGTGGTCGAGGACGAGGACCCGATCCGGGAACTGGTCACCACCGCGCTCCGGTTCGCCGGCTTCACCGTCGAGGCGGTCGGCACCGGCCTCAGGGTGCTGGCCGAATCGCGGCGCTCGGCCTACGACCTGATCGTCCTGGACGTGAACCTGCCCGATCTGGACGGCTTCGCGATCTGCCGCAAGCTGCGCTCGGAGGGCAGCCATGTGCCCGTCATCTTCCTGACGGCGCGGGACGACCCCGCCGACCTGCGGGCCGGGTTCTCGGGCGGGGGCGACGACTACGTCACCAAACCCTTTAGCCTGGAAGAGTTGCTGTTGCGGATCGAGGCCGTGCTGCGCCGGACCCGGACGCCGGAGACCGCGACCAACCGGCTCTCCAACGGCGACCTAGTCCTCGACGAGGATGCCCACCGGGTCTGGCGGGGGGCCGAGGAGATCTCCCTCTCGCCGACCGAATTCCGGCTCCTGCGCTATTTCATGCTGAACCACGACCGGGTCCTCTCCAAGACCCAAATCCTCGACCATGTCTGGGACTACGAATTCGCCGGTGACCCCGCCGCCGTCGAGACCTACGTCAGCTACCTGCGGCGCAAGTTGCAGGACCGGGACGGCCACCTGATCCGGACCGTGCGAGGGTTCGGGTACGCCCTACGCACCGTCGACCCAGGGGCGCCGCCGGGACCGTGACGGCGAGGTCCGCCGGGGACCCGCGGTGACGGCCGGACCGCCCCGCCGATCCCCCAGTGCCGGACGAGCGAAGGTGGACTGGACGCGGCGGCGCGGCGCGGCGCCCGGCTCGCGGGATGTGCCGGACGATCGACCCGAGGCGTGACATGACTGGGCGGACGGAGCGGGCGCGGTGAGTATCCAGGCACGGTTGACACTGGCGATGGCCGTGGTGCTGACCCTCTGCCTAGCCGTGCTCGGCACGGTCCTGATCGGCAGCACCCGGGCGACCCTGGTCGATGACATCGATGGGGAGGTTCGCTCCGCCGCGAGCCGGGCCTGGGCCATGTCCGAGGCCGACAAGGGGGAATCGTCGCCTGGTGATGGCGACGAATTTGGACCGGGAACGGGTCAGGGGGGTCCCCGGTTCCCAGACGGTTGGGACCGTCAGCCGTCGCGGGATGGGGCTGGTACGGCGGTGGCCGACGACGACGGCGACGGTGACCAAGCCGACCCGTCCGCCGGCTATGTCAAACGGCCGGTGGCCCGGTTCATCTACACGGCCCTCGGGGTCCAGGTCGCGTCGCAACCGAGTGGATATCTCGATGACCCGGACCCCGCGCCCGAGATCGCGGCCATCACCGGTGACCGCCTGGCCCGGGTCATCGGCCGGATCGTCACCGTCCGCTCGGCCGACGGCACGGTCGCGTATCGGGTGCTGGTCGAGCGAGGCCGGAACGATGCCATCTATGTCACCGCCGCCCCCCTGACCCAGGTCGAGGCGACGATCCGTCACCTGGTGCGGACGTTGCTCCTGGTCGGGGTCATCGGCCTGGTGGCGGCCATGGCGGTCAGCGCCTGGCTGATCCGGGCCGGGCTGCGGCCGGTGGACCAGATGGTGGACACGGCCGCCGCGATCGCCGCCGGGGACCTGGGGCGGAGGGTGCCGCACGCCAACGCCCACTCCGAATTGGGCCGGCTCGGCCAGGCCCTCAACGACATGCTGAACCAGATCGAGCGGGCGGTGCGAGCCCGGGCCGCCAGCGAGGACCGGCTGCGCCGCTTCGTCGCCGACGCCGCCCACGAGTTGCGGACCCCGCTGACCTCCCTGCGGGGCTATGCCGAGCTGTACCGGCAGGGGGCCCTGCCGGACGCCGCGGCGGTGGGGAACGCGATGGGGAGGATCGAGGGGGAGGGGGCCCGGATGGCGCGTCTGGTCGATGACCTCCTCCTCCTGGCCAGGCTCGACGAGCAGCGGGCCCTGGAGCGGACCCCGGTCGACCTCAGCCAATTGGTCGAGGACGCCGTCGATGCCTTCCGCGTCATCGCCCCGGACCGGCCGATCGCGGCCTGGGTAATGCCGGGGGTGATGATCCAGGGAGACCGGCCCCGCCTGCGGCAGGTGATCGACAATCTGTTGACCAACGCCCGCGTCCATACGCCCGCCGGGACGGCGGTCCACGTCTCGGTCGGACGGGAGGGGGCGGGGGCGACGGTGCGGGTGCGAGACGAGGGCGAGGGTATCCCGGCCGGGGTGCGATCGCGAGTCTTCGAGCGATTCTGGCGGGCCGACCCGGCCAGGACCCGGAGCCGGGGCGGGACGGGCCTGGGCCTGGCGATCGTCGCCTCGCTGGTCGAAGCCCACGGCGGCCGGGTCGAGGTCGAGAGCGAGCCCGGGGAGGGCGCGACCTTCATCCTCCACCTGCCGATCGCCGCCGCCCCAACCCGAGCCGCCCCCCGTCCGGGAATCCCGGTCGAGACGCTCTGCCAGGGAGCGAGCGAACCGTCCCCGCTAACTCCTAAACTGTCCCCTGTCCCCTCGGCTCATGACGTGAAGCCGGCCTCGTGGGCCCGGACGATGGCCCCGGCCCGGTCGGCGACCTGGAGTTTGGCGAAGACGGTGCTGACGTTGTTGGCGATCGTCTTCGGGCTCAGGTGCAGTTCGGTGGCGATCGCCGCGTTGGTCTGGCCCCGGGCCAGTAGGCGGAGGATGTCGCGCTCCCGCCCGGTCAGCGATGGGAAGACCCGCGGTGTCTCGGGCCGGACGGCGGCGAAGAACCCCAGCACGCGGTCGGCGACGGCGGCGCTGAACAGGGACTGGCCGGCCGCGACCGAGCGGATCGCCCCGATCATCTCCGCCTCGTCGGTGTCTTTCAGGATGTATCCCCGTGCCCCGGCCCGGAGAGCGGCGAAGACAGAATCGTCGTCCTCGAACAGGGTTACCACCAGGATACGGGTCGTTGGGCTGGCGGCGACGATCTCGCGGATCGCGCCGATGCCACTCTGGCCGGGTAGTTGGAGGTCCATCAGGACGATGTCCGGCCGGAGGTCGAGGGCGGCGGTCACGCCGGTCTCGCCATCGCCCGCCTCTCCGGCGACCTCGAAGCCATCCACGCCCGAGAGCAGAGTCCGCAGTCCCTTGCGGAAGAGGGGATGGTCCTCGACGATCAGGATCCGGATGAGTCCCACCCTGCCACCCCTCCCGTCCCCGGCGCGACCGGCAACGTGACCCTCACCAGCGTACCCCGGCCGTCCGGGCCAACCCCGACGACGCAGGTCCCGCCCAGTTCCGTCGCCCGCTCGTGGATCGATTGCAGCCCCATCCCGGTCGAATCCGCCGAGGCGGTGATCCCGACCCCGTCGTCGGCGACCGCGACGTGCAGGCCGTCGTCCACGGACTGGATCTCCACCGTGATCGTCCGCGCCGCGGCGTGCTTGAGCGCGTTGGTCACCGCCTCCTCGACGATGCGGTAGACGGCGACCTCGGCGGCGGCGCTGAGGGGGGCCAGGGATCGTCGGCCGCGAAG
>JACCVE010000174.1 GCA_013698285.1 Chloroflexia bacterium
ACCTCCTCATCGCCGGGGCGACGGGTAGTGGCAAGAGTGTCTGCCTCAACGGGATCATCTCGACGTTTCTCCTCTGCCGCCCGCCGGAGGAACTCAAGATCCTGATGATCGACCCCAAGATGGTCGAGCTCACCCTCTACAACGGGGTGCCCCACCTCCAGTGCCCGGTCGTGACCGAGATGGACAAGGTGGTCGGGGCGCTCCGGTTGGTGCTGCGGGAGATGGAGCGCCGGTACGCGATCTTCTCAAGGCTCGGAGTGCGTAACCTCGATGGGTATCGGCTCAAGACCGAGGACGAGAGCGACGCGGAGCGCCTGCCTTATCTGGTCGTGATCATCGACGAGCTCGCCGACCTGATGATGACCGCGCCGATCGAGGTCGAGGCGCTGCTGGTCCGGTTAGCCCAGATGGCGCGCGCGACCGGGATCCACCTCATCCTCGCCACCCAGCGGCCGTCGGTCAACGTGCTCACCGGGTTGATCAAGGCCAATGTGCCAGCCAGGATCGCCTTCGCGGTCTCGAGCGGCGTCGATAGCCGGGTCGTGCTCGACATGCCCGGCGCCGAACGGCTCTTGGGCCGGGGAGATATGTTGTTTCTACCGCCAGACGCGGCGAAGCCACAGCGCGTGCAGGGTGCCTACATCGAGGACGGCGACGTGCAGAAGATCGTCGCCCACTGGCACGCCGTCGCGCCCGTGCCGAGCTACGCCCAGGAGTGGATGGAGCTACCCAGCTCGTCCAGGGACGACTCCACAGGTGGCGGCGGTGGCGACGAGGACGATGACCCGCTGATGGACCAAGCTCTTGAGGTCGTGCGACAACAAGGGACCGCGTCCGCCTCCATGCTGCAGCGGCGCCTCCGGATCGGCTATAACCGCGCGGCCCGGCTGATCGAGCAGATGGAGGAGGAGGGCGTGATCGGGCCAGCGGACGGCGTCAAGGGTCGCCCGCTGCTCCTCGGCTCGGCCGAACTCTAGGCATCTCGTCCTATGCCTGACTAGGCTGGACGACCCCCGCGACGTGCTTCGCGTGCTCATAGCAACGCGAGCAGTAGACTGGGTTCCCGTTCCGGGGCACGAAGGGAACGGTCGTGCGCTCGCCACACTCCTCGCAGACGACGACCGTCTGGGCTCGCTCCTGCAGGCCGAGCTTGGCCTTGCGCACGGAACGACACGGCGAACACCGGGCGGGGACGTTTGTCAAGCCCTTCTCGTGGTAGAATTGACGCTCGCCCGCGGTCCACAGGAACGGTTGCCCGCACTCCTTACACGCCAGCGTCTGGTCCTCGAAATCCATGGTTCGTCCCTCCTCGACGTGGCGATCTACCACGGCGCGCTGGAGATGGGCCGGTGTAGACCGGGCCCGGCTCCCCACCGGTGGGCACATTGGTAGACGGTTCTACGCCACAGTATCACCGGTTCCGGCAAAGCGCAATTGCCTGGCGGTGCGATAGGCCCGGTACGTTGGTCCTGGGTCTTGAGGATGCCACGACCAGCGGGGTCTCGCCGTCGTTCGTCGTGAAGGTCGATGTCTCTGGCGAGAGGCTCGGACGCGGACATCGTCGCCGTATCCCCAACCCTCATCGAAGGAATGACCGTGAGCCTGCAACGGCGCTCGTCCGCCACGGCGCCTCCCGTGGCGCGATTGATCGATGAATTGGGCAAGCTACCCGGCATCGGCGCCAAGACGGCGTCGCGGCTGGCCTACCATGTCCTGCGGGCCAGCCGTGAGGACGCCGTCGCCCTCGCCGAGGCCATCCTCGATGTCAAGGAACGGATCGTCCTCTGCGGAGTCTGCTTCAACACGACCGAGGAGGATCCCTGCTCGATCTGCCGCGACCCGACCCGGGACGCGTCGATCTGCGTGGTCCAGGAACCGCTCGATGTCGTGGCGCTCGAGCGAACTGGTCAGCTCAAGGGAAAGTATCACGTCCTCCATGGTGCGATCTCGCCGGTCGAGGGCATCGGGCCGGACCGGCTCAAGATCCAGGAACTCCTCCGCCGGGTCAGCCAGGAGGACCCCGGGGAGATCATCCTGGCGACGAACCTCGACATCACCGGCGAGGCGACCGCGACCTACCTCCACCGGCTTCTCGTTCCCCTGGGGGTAACCGTGACCCGCCCGGCGAGCGGCCTGCCAGTCGGTGGCGACCTGGAGTACGCCGACGAGGTGACGCTAGGCCGGGCGCTGGCCGGGCGCCGCCCCCTATGACGGCACGATAGCAACCCGAACCTGTCGACCGATCGCGTGTCGTGGACTCGTCGGGCCTGGGTTGCCGGGGCTGATTATCCCGGACCGAAGTCATCCGGGCTCGATATTGATTCGTGGCCCGGTGGGCGGTACCATATGGGGCAGGGAGGATCGGGCGGGATACGCTCGCCGCGGACACAGTGGATGCCCCGGGTGAACGGGGCCAACAGGGTTCTCGACTCTCGTCGCGTTGTTCCCGTGAGGCCCCCGCCAGGAGCAGGACGTCATCCTCACTCTCGACGTCACCGGGTCCGATATCTCGCCATCGTTCATGGTCCGGCCGTGCCAGGTGTCCGATGTACCTGGTCTCCGCTCGGTGCGGGCCGTCGATCGGCTTGACCAGCCGGATTCCCTCCTCGAGTCCTACAGTTCGCTCCGTCTCGCGCTGCAGTCGCTATTGTGGTTTTCTCCGTCGCGGCCCCGTGTCTTCGTGGCCCGGACCACTTCCGGGATCATTGGGTTTGCGGATTTCCGGCCCACGCTTCCTGACCAGCGGTGGATCTTGACCGGGCTCGGCGTCGCGCCGGACCCAGCGCACCGTCACATCCGGGAGACGCTCCTGTCCCGGGGGATCGTCGAGGCCGGACACGGTGGGGTAAAACGCCTCTTCGTCCGGATGGCGGTGGAGAATGAGACCTACGATGCCGCGGTCTCGTGCGGATTCTC
>JACCVE010000176.1 GCA_013698285.1 Chloroflexia bacterium
CTCCGTGCCCGCGCCCGGGCCGAGGAGCGGTTGGTCTCCGACGTCAAGAAGGAAGTCCTGGGCAAGGCTGTCCTGCTCGTGCTCGGCGATCGGGCGCGGTTTCGGAGGATCCGCGTCGGTGGAGGCAAGGGGTCATTCCACCTCACCGAGGAGGAGGGCGGTGCCCGCGAGATTAGCCCGTTGGATCTGCCGTTCACCGCAGATCCGGGGGCTGTGGAGGAGGCTCATCGTCGGTTCGCTGAGAGCCCCTACCTGTACTGGTTCCGGCGGGAGGTCCAGAAGGCGGCGATGGCCATCATCCTCGACGAACCTTATCCCCCTAGCACCTCCGGCACCGAAGGCGTGGGGGACAAGCGAGCCGCCTCGAGCGTCCCACTCGACGAGGAGACCGTTGCGGACATCCGCATCGACGGCGATCCGCACCTCCAGGCGCTCTCAATGGAGGGTTACGACGAGGCGGCTATGCGGCTCGGGCCCCTCCTCGAGCAAGCCTCCCCGCGTCAACGGGACCTGCTGATCCTGCTGAGCGACGGGGCATCGACGGCCGAGGCCGCACGGGCCCTGGGGATCGCCGAGTCGACGGCGCGCGTCCACCTCAAGCGGTTCCGGGACAAGATCTCGGCCGTGTAAACGCTTCGTCTCGGAGTCCACGTACTGGGTAGGAGCCCCCGATCGTCGGGGGCTTTCTCGTGCCCGGGAGGTGGGGAGTGCCCCTGTACATCACGGTGAGCCGCGGCGCCCGAGCCGACGCGGCGACGCCCATCTTGGCCAGTTCGGACCGACACGTCGTCGGCGCCGTTCTGCAGACCCTCGCTCGGCTGGACCAGTGGGATGAGGACGACCTGGTAGACCCGAGTGATGTCGCACGCCGGCTACTCGGGGAGGAGCACGACGATGACTCCTCAACGTAGCGCCCGGCCCGTCCAGATCCCCCACTCTTCTCCACTGTGGCCCCTTGTCCTGGTCCTCGCCGACATCGCGGCGAGGGTGGACAGAGAGCGGCGGTCTCAAGGATCACGGGACGGAACGACGCGATCAGATCCAGACAGCAATGCCCCGGTCCAGCGACGGGCGAGTGACTTGACCTTTGAGGAGGACCTCTCTGATGGGTAATGTGAACACGGATGGAACGACGACCTCCGACGAGGCACACCGCAGCGTTCCGGCTCGCTTCCGCCGGATCGTGGCGCGGGTCCAGGCGCGCGACCGCAACCACTTCGAACACCACCCTGACGCCTGGTTCTACTGGCGGCCCGCGGTCCCGGGTGAATTCGGCCCCAAGCTGGTCCCGGCCGGCGCGTCCGTCTTCGTGCTCCGCTCGCCGACTCCCCTCGTGCGCGTCCGCTGCTGCGGCGAGCTGGTGGCCATCGACGCGGAGGGGCGTGCCGCCCAGATCGCCGAGCAACTTGGACCACCATCGGGCATGACCCGGGTCGACATCTCCGCCGGCGACGTTGCCGACCCGTTGGACGACCGGCCATGAGCGCCGCTTCCCAACCATCGCCGGTGCCCGATTCGGACACCATCCGGGCGTTCTACCGCGCCCTGGTCCGCCCCGGCGACGTGCACGAAATCCGGATCCCCAATCCCCGCGACCGGCGATTAGGAGTCGTCTCGGGGTACGTGGACGACGAGGACCGCTTCGTCGCCATCGCCGCCGACATCGACGGCTCCGCCGCCGAGGCCGTCTACGCCACGCTGAACCCGGTCAATCCCGCCCTGCTAGCGCGAGCAGCCAACCGGTTGGAGCGCAACGCCAAGACGGTCACCGGGGACCACGACATTCTGAGGTATCGCAATTTGCTCGTGGACGTCGATCCCGTCCGCCCCGCGGGCATCAGCGCCACCGACGAAGAACGGGCTGGGGCACTGGCAACGACCGACGCGATCGTGGCTTTCCTGGCGGAGCAGGGGTGGCCAGATCCGGTCGTCCATGGTTCCTCGGGCAATGACGGTCTCCTGATCTACCGCCTGCCCGACCTGTCGAACACCGCAGAGAGCGTGGCCCTCGTCAAGGCCACGCTCGAGACCCTGGCGTCCCTCTTCGACTCGCCCGGGGTCAAAGTCGACACCTCGGTCGCCAACCCCTCCCGGCTGGTCAAGGTCCTGGGCACCCTGGCCGCCAAGGGCGACCACCTGCCGGACAGGCCGTGGCGGCGGGCTGAAGGGGTGTGCCGTGGAGGGGAATAGGATCGACCCGGCGGCCGTCACGCGCGAGCTCCTCGAAGCCATGGTCGCCCTCCGCAGGCCCGGGGAACCGGACTCGCCGCCGAAGCCGCCACCCAAGCCTCCTCATGGGGGCGACGCGGGGTCGGGGA
>JACCVE010000197.1 GCA_013698285.1 Chloroflexia bacterium
GGCAAAAGTCGGCCGCACGGGCCCTGGTGCTGCGCGTCGGTGAGGCCCGGGCGGCGATCGTGTCGCTGGACATCGCGGCGGTCTCGGCCGACTTCTCGGGACGGGTCGCCCGGCGCGTCGCCGGGGCCACCTCGATCCCCGCCGCGAACGTCCGCATCTGCGCGACGCACACGCACTCCATGCCGTGCTTCCAGCCCCTGCGCCAGTGGGGTGCGGTGCCGCTCGACTACATGGCGACGGTCGAGTCGGCGGTCGTCCGGGCGGTCACACTGGCGGAGGCGGACCTCACGCCCGCGGTGCTGCACCTCGGCACCGCCCGCGCGACCGGGGCCAACTTCAAACGCACGGCCCCCAGCTGGAAGACCGACGCGCAGTTCACCCGCGAGGCCACCGACGCCGGGCGCTGGCTCGACACCTCCCTGCACGCCCTGCGCTTCGAGCGGGCCGGCGCCGGGGGGCGGAGGGCCGCCGACCTGATCTGGTATCACTTCTCGGCCCACCCGGTCTGCTACGCGGACGCCCTGGCGGGCCCCGACTGGCCGGGGATCGTGCGAGACCTAGTCCGGGAGAGCCACGGCGTCTCGCCGTCCTTCCTCCAGGGGCACGCGGGCGACGTGAACCCCGGCGACGGCAAGCCGTGGATCGGCGACCCCGACAAGACCGCCAGGGGCGTCCATGCCGCGCTGAAGGCCGCGCTGGAGGGGGCCCGCCCCGTGAAGGCGGACGGCCTGCGGATGGAGACCGCGCGGTTCGAGGTCCCCGTCGACCGCGATCGGCTCCGGGACGAACTGGCCCGCTACCGGGAGGACCCGGGCAAGTGCGTCTCGGGCGAGTGGGTCGACGCCCGGTTCGCGAAGGACTGGTACGAGGCCGCATCGAAGTGGCGGCTGGAGTCGAAGACCCTCCCCTTCGCCGTCTCGACGCTCCGGCTCGGCGAGGTGGGCTGGCTGTTCCACCCCGGGGAACTCTTCAGCTTCTACGGGCTGAAGGTCCGCCACCGGTCGCCGGCCCCGCACACGCTCGTCGTGGGCTACACCGACGGGATCATCGGCTACCTCGGCGACCCGGCGGGCTACGAGGCGGGCATCTACGAGGCGGTGGTCGTGCCCAAGATCCTCGACCTGCCCCCCTTCGCCCCCGCCGCGGCGGCGGAGTTCACCGACCAGGCCCTGGACCTGATCGCGAAGAGACTCGCCTGACCGACCCGCCGGGCCGGGCCCGGGCGCGAGGGCCTACCGTGAGGTCGGTCCCGCGCCGGCGATGGAGGTTCGGGCCGCAGGGACTCGTCCCCCGGTCGGCCACCCGGCCGGAGGGAATTGATGAGTCCCACGGTCCTGTCCGCGAGGACCTGGCCGCCTTCCGGCCCGACGAGGTCGCCCTCCGCGGTCGCGCCGCGGCGTCGCGAACCCGACCATCGCACGGGCCAGGCAGGGCCGCCGGGTTGCGTCACGACTGCCGCCGCGGGCGACCGGCCCCGATCACCTCGATCAAGCGCCCGGCCCTGTCGATCAACGCCAGCAGCTGTCCCCGGATCTGGGATGCCCGTTCCGGGGTCGGCCGCAAGCCCGTCGGCAATCGGACGACATCCCTGGCTGTCTTCTCGACGAAGTATTGCGCGGCATCGAGCCTGCCGCTCACCCGGGAGAACGTCCCGGTCCCGGACTGTCTGATAGGGCCCTTGTCCACGACCACCTCCGGGGCCCGCTCGCGAGCCGCGACGTGGGCCACCAGACGGAGAGCGTCGCCCACCTGATAGCCTTCGACGACCCGGAGGAGCTGTTCCGAGCACTCGACGATCCGCTTCGAGTGCCGCCGCATCGCGGCGACTTCATCTCCCGACGGCCGTTGGCGGTCGAGCAACGCCGGGAGGACGGCGATACACCCGTCGACCGCCCCGAGGGCACGCCCCAGGCGGCCCGGGACCTTGGCGAAGTCCCTCGTGTCCATCGGCCAGACGCCCTCGTCGGGCCTGGCCAGCGGGTCGAGTCCCCGGGCGGCCCGCCCCATCATGTACCGCTGACGCTCCGGCCCCTTCCTGGCGACCTTGAGG
>JACCVE010000199.1 GCA_013698285.1 Chloroflexia bacterium
CCCTCCGGGCGGTGCAACCCGGTCGTGGGGCGAGCCGCCAGGCCCGGCTCGGCTGGGGCCTGGTGAGCGTGCCGCCAGTCGCTTGGCTAACGATGGTGGCGACGTTCCCCTACCTCTGGCCCGACCCGATCGGTCACACCCGGGCCCTGTTCACCTTCCGGGCCCGATCGTTCGAGTTGCAGATGCGGGCCTTCGACCGGGCCGCCGTCGAGACCCGGGGCGAAGCGTTCGACCGCGTCTGGCGCCAGCTCACCGACTGGATGACCACGGGCGGCGTCCTCGATGCCCGCCTGCGCGACTGGACCGGAACCGGCTGGGCCGACCTGCGTTACCTCGACGTCGCGCTGGCGGCGCTCGGCCTGGTCGCCGTCCTTGGCCTCATCCGGCGAGAGGGCCCCGTCGGACCGGCCGCGCTGGTCGCCGCAACGGTCGGCGGCGAGGCCCTGCTGGTCTTCCTGGCGATGGACGTCGACTACGCCCGCTACCACCTGCCGATCCTGCTGGCGCTGGCGGTGTCGGCCGGGTTGGGGGTGGGGATGGCGTGGGGCGGGCTCCTTGCTCTGGCAGGGCGGATCGGGCGCCGGGGAGCGCAGCCGGTGCCCCTGCGTTCGCTCGACGCTCGGGCTGGCGGGTGAGACCACTGTTGGGAGGAATCAGACAATGTCGCGCCAGAGCCGGGCATCGGTGAACCGGCTGAGGTGACGGACGTTCGTGGTGGCGATGATCACGTCGGTCCCCAGCCGCGCGGCCACCTGACGCCACTGGGCGATGAGGATCATGTCGATGTCGATCGCGTTGTCCCCGGCCGTCCGCAGCCCGGCACGTCGCGCTTCCGCCCACAACGCGGCGGCCATCCGCATCGAGGCAGTCGTGAGCGGTTCATAGGTGAGCCCTGCCGAGAAACCGTCGAGGGCCTGCACGCGCGTGGCATCGCCGAAATGGAGGAGCTTCCGACGGTACTCGTAGTCAATGATCTCCGGGACGACGACCGACTCCCCGGCACGCAACGTCTCCCGGAGCCAACGTCGCACCGCGAGATGGGATGGCCGGATAGTCGGATGGAGCAATTCTCCCAACACACCGGAATCGAGCACGATCGCCGTCACGGATAGATCTTGTACCCTTCTGGGCGCCCTTCGTTCAGGGCGTCCCGCATCCACTCCCAGGCACGGCGTTGCTCCTCGGGGTCCTCGTCATCGAGCGATTCCAGGACCCGGATCGCGGGATGGGCCCATGGTTCGTCCGTCGTATCGGGGTGCGATCCTGCCGATGGCACGGGATCCCGGCCGTCCTCGACGACGGGTCCTGTCTGGTCTGACGTTACCCCTTGTCTTTCAGTCTGAGCCATCACGTCCTTCCTGATCGCGGGCATGACCATGCCGAACATCGGTCGTCACGGGAAGATTTCATGTCCCGGGAAGCGACGTTCATTGAGACCGTCACGCAATGCTAACCATGTCTCCGTCTGCTCATCTGGATCGCCGTCACGGAACGACCTCAGCGTACGGATGGCCTCAGCCGGATAGAAATCCGGAAACGGATTCGCCGGAGAAACCGTGGCTCCCACATCTGCATCGCTACGACCGATCGCAGGTAGGGGAAGCGATTGACTAACCTTCTGCCCCGAGGATTCATCGTATTGCTCCTCGACTGCGCCGGTCTCTCCCTCGACCGCGTCGTGGACCACTCGTCTGCCCATGGTGTCCTCCTATCTCATCTCACCGAGGTTGATCGCGCCGTCCGTCACCATGTGGTGGACATCGGTATGACGCCTCGGGCATGGGGTAATGGGTCCACGGGGCGCCGGGATCATGGCCACCCGAACCATCCCCCTTACCCCGTATGATGCGACCTGCGCCCGTCCGTCATTTTGCACCCAGGAGGTTCCCCATGGCATCCAGTTCAGACCCGTACCGACTCCCCGAGGCCCACCTGGCCTACCTGCGGGGGGTCGATAGCCCGACCCTGGCCAACGCGATCGAGACGTTTGAGGTCCGAGACCGGACCGAGGGGTTCATCGGCGGCACGGTCCGCTCGATGTTCCCCGACCTGGGGGTGATGGTCGGTCAGGCGGTGACGGTGACGGTCGCGAATGACCCCGGCCCGGTGGCGGGGCGGGAGGGGTTCTGGGAGATGTGGGAGGCGTTGGAGGCCGCGCCCCACCCGGCCGTGCTGGTGATCGCCGACGCCAGCGGCGCCCCCTCCCGGTGCGCCTACTTCGGCGAGGTGATGGCGACGTTCGCCACCCGCCTGGGCGCCGTCGGGCTGGTCACCGACGGGGGGGTGCGGGACCTGGCCGAGGTCCGCGCCCTCGGCCTGCACTTCTTTGCCCCGTTCCCCGTGGTCTCGCACGGCAACTTCCACGTCGCCTCGGTCGGGGAGCCGGTCACCCTCGACGGGCAGGTGATCCGGCCCGGCGACATCCTCCACGGCGACGCCAACGGGGTCGTCATCGTCCCCACGGAGGTGCTGGACGGCCTGCCGGCGGCGATCGAGGACATCCTGGCCAAGGAGGCCGAGACGATGGAGCGGATCAGGGCCGAGGGGTTCCGCCTGGCGGACATCCGGCCCAGTTCGGGGTATTGACCGGCCCGGCCGGGGGTACCGCGTCGAGGACGGGTCAGCGGTCGCCTTCCCCGGCCCTCCCCCAGGCCCGCCCGATCAACGCGGGGCTCCCCGTTCCGACCCGCCCGACGGGGCCAGGGCCAGCTCTCGCGGGGCGGGGATGAGGGCCATCGCCCCGACGACGATCGGGAAGAGGTCGACGTTGTCGATCTCGCCCGCGAGGCGTTCCGAGCCCGGGCCAGTGGCCGAGAGGGGGACGGCCGCAGCCGTGTGGCCGGTGGTCGTCCAGCGCAGGCCCCAGGTCCGCCGGAAGTCGCGGTCGGCCGGGTCCTGGGGCTGGCGCGTCTCGTCATCGGGGGTATCGTCGATCCCCTCGTCCCGATCGGACGCCAACGCCCCGGCTTCCAGGCCGCCGCACTCGTGGTCGGCGGTGACGATGATCAGGGTATCGGGGTGACGTTCGGCATAGGCCAGCCCGGCGGCGACGGCGCGGTCCAGGTGCAGGACGGCGCCGACGGCCAGGGCCGCGTTGTTCTTGTGGGCCATCCGGTCGATCGCGGCCTCCTCGACCATCAGGAAGAAGCCGTCCGAATCTGCCGCCAGCAGTTCGATCGCCCGGGTCGTCATCTCGGCAAGGGAGACGATCGGCTCGTAGCGTGCCCCCCGGCCCGGGGGGGCGGCGTCAAACAGGTTCTGGTTGGCGAACAAGCCGAGTACCTTGCGTCCTCGCGCCTGCCGGAGGCCCTCGGCCGAGGAGACATAGGTGTAGCCCCGCTCGATCGCTCGCCGGACCAGGTTTCCACGGGTTCCCCGGCTCCATTCCGTCGGCTCGTCGCCCGGGTCGTCGGGGAACATCCCGGGGTCGCCGGCCGGGTACCAGAAATCCTCGCCGCCGCCGAGGATCACGTCGACCCCGGTCTCCTCGATGTACTGGCGGGCGATCTCGTCCTGCTCGGTCCGGCTAGGGACGTGGGCGCCGAAGGCGGCCGGGGTGGCGTCGGTGACCTGGCAGGTCGTCACCAGTCCCGTCGCCTTGCCGGCGGCCTTGGCCAGGTCGAGCATCGAGGTCAGTCGCTCCCCGCCCGGGCCGATCGCGATCGAGCCGTTGAGGGTCTTGACCCCGGTCGCCAGGGCCGTCCCGGCCGCCGCCGAATCGGTGACCAGCGCGACCGGGTCGGCCGAGGCGGTGCCGACCCGGCCGTGGACCGGCAGGCCGTCCATGACCAAGGGACGACCCAGCAGGCGGCGGGCCGCGTCGCGCTGGGTCGCCCCCATCCCGTCCCCGATGAAGAGGATCACACTCCGCGCCCGGTCCCGACCGATCCCATCGCCCCCGCCGTCCGCCCCGCCTCGCACGCTGCCTCCCTCGTCTCGTCTCTCACCCACCGCCATATTCTCCCCAGCCTACCGCACCGGGGGGGCCAAGGGCATAACGCCCCGTGATCGCGACGGCCGGTCGGTCCACGTTCTTTCAGATATGTCCCAGCGCGGCGAATGCGCCAAGCGCTGACGTTGACCAAGCCCGCCACTCCCCATACGATGCCGGGGACGCCGGACGTGCCCACCGCGACCCCAGACGATCGGGAGGACCATGCCCAGATTCGCCGTCAACCTGTCGATGGTATTCACAGAGTATCCGGTCCTCGAACGGTTCGACCGGGCCGCGGCGGCCGGCTTCGACGCCGTCGAATTCCTGTTCCCCTACGACCAGGACATCGCCGCGATCGGCGACGCACTGGCCCGGAACGGCCTGACGCAGGTGCTGTTCAACCTGCCCGCGGGCGACTTCGCGGCCGGTCAGCGCGGCATCGCCAACGACCCGGCCAGGGTGGCAGAGTTCCGGGACGGGGTCGAGCGAGCCCTGGAGATCGCCGCCCGGCTCGGGGTGCGGACGCTGAACTGCCTGGTCGGCCTCGACGTGCCGGGCGTCTCCCGGGAGCGGCAGTGGGAGACCGCGGCCGAGAACCTGGCCCACGCCGCCGAGCGAGCCCAGGCCGCCGGGGTGCGGCAGATGATCGAACCCCTGAACCGCCTCGACGCACCGGGCTTCCTGATCGGGACCACCGCCGAGGCGCTGGCCCTGATCGACCGGGCCGGGCACCCCAACCTGGCCCTCCAATACGATGTCTATCACGCCCAGCGGGTGGAAGGAAACCTGGTCGAGACGATCCGCGCCAACATTGGCCGGATCGGTCACGTCCAGGTCGCCGACACCCCCGGTCGCCACCAGCCCGGCACCGGCGAGATCGCCTTCCCGTTCGTCTTCGCCGCCCTGGACGAGGTGGGATACACGGGCCACATCAGCGGCGAATACGTCCCCCTCGGCCCCTCCGAGGCGTCGTTCGGGTGGTTCGAGGAGTGGCGGGAGCGGTAGACGGTCGCCCGGTCCAGCCTTGGGTGAACGCCGAATGGCGACGGGGCACGAGTGACTGAGCACGATTCACGGATGGGATAGGGGGACAGGATGGCAGAACGGATCGGCTTCATCGGGCTCGGGATCATGGGCAAGCCGATGGCCCGCAACCTGGTCGCGGCCGGGTATGAGCTGGTCGTCTTCAGCCGGACCCGAGCCAGCGTCGATGACCTGGTGGCGGAGGGGCCGGGTTACGTTGCCGCCGGAAGTGCCCGCGAGGTGGCAGGGGCCGTCTCGACCGTGATCACGATGCTGCCGGACTCGGCCGACGTGCGCGACGTGGTCTTCGGGGAGGCCGGCATCCTGCCCGAGATGGGCGATGGCGACCTCCTCGTCGACATGAGCACGATCGCCCCGGCGACAGCCCGGGAGGTCGGGACTGCGCTCGCCGACAATGGCGCCGCCGCCCTCGACGCCCCGGTCAGCGGCGGCGACAAGGGGGCGATCGCCGGCACGCTGAGCATCATGGTCGGGGGCGAGGCGGCCGATTTCGAGCGGGCGATGCCGCTGTTCCAGGCGATGGGCAAGACCATCGTCCACGTCGGCGCCGCCGGGGCCGGGCAAGTCGTCAAGGCCTGCAACCAGGTCGTGGTCGCCATCGCCTACGCTGCCGTCAGCGAGGCCCTGGTCCTTGGTTCCAAGGCGGGGGTGGACCCGGCTAAGGTGATCGAGGTCCTCGGCGGCGGGCTGGCCGCGACGCGGGTAATGGAACTGCGCGGGGCATCGATGGTGGCCCACGAGTTCGACCCCGGCTTCCGGGTCGACCTGCACCGCAAGGACCTGGGCATCGCCCTGGCCACCGCCCGCGAGGCGGGCGTCCCCCTCCCCGCCACCGCCCTGGTCGGCCAGCTCTTCGACGCCCTGGCGGCCGCAGGAGGCGGCGACCGCGACCACTCGTCGCTGATCACCTTGTTCGAGGGATTGGCTGGTCACGAGGTCGGGTCGGCGGGGGGCTAGGGTCAGCCGGGACACGGGTGTCCGGCTGATCCGGTGGCCATGCACGATTGATCTGCCGCTCACCCGGCTATTTCCACCACCGCAATAGTATATTCCTGCCCCATTCACCTCAGGCGACATCATCGACCGTCTGGCGAACCAAATGTCGTAGGGTGGG
>JACCVE010000131.1 GCA_013698285.1 Chloroflexia bacterium
ATCATAGACGACCCGGCCCCGCGCCGGGCGGGGTGGTACCGGCCGTGAGTCGCGGGCCGGAAAGGTCACGGGCATCTGGCCGTCGTCGATGCCGGGCGAACTTGGGACATCGAGGATCATCGGGGACCAGGCGTTATAGGAGGGACATTTCACCAAGCGAGCGGTCGTCTTCCATGGCGTCGGTGATACCCGGCTCGATACCGTGCCCGAGCCGGCGATCCGAGCGCCGAACGACGCGGTCGTTACGATCACCGCGAGCGCCATCCGCGGGACCGACCTGCACATGATCCGGAGCACCGTCGCCGGCATGGTGCCCGGTACCATCCTTGGCCATGAGGCGGTCGGCACCGTCGAGGCGATCGGGCCGGGTGTCCGCAACCTGTCGATCGGCGACCGGGGCGTCGTGCCGTTCACCATCGGCCGCGGCTACTGCTCCTACTGCCGGGCCGGCCACTACGCCCAGTGCGACAACGCCGACCCGAACGGCCCCGCCGCCGGGACGGCCTTCTTCGGTAGTCCCAAGGACACCGGACCGATCAACGGCCTCCAGGCCGAATACGCCCGGATCCCGTTCGCCCACGTCGGCCTGGTCAAGCTGCCGGAGAGCATCTCCGACGACGACGCGACCATGCTCTCCGACATCTTCCCGACCGGGTACTTCGGCACAAAGATGGCCGAGGTCGGCGACGGCGACACGGCGGTCGTCTTCGGCCGCGGGCCGGTCGGCCAGTTCACGATCGCCAGCGCCAAGATGCTCGGGGCGGGCCGCGTGATCGCGGTCGATACCATCGCCTCCCGCCTAGAGCTGGCCCGCGCCCAGGGGGCCGAGATGATCGACTACGACCGCGAAGACCCCATCGCCACGATCAAGGACCTCACTGGCGGGATCGGGGCGGACAGGATCATCGACGCGGTCGGGGCCGATGCCAACCGGCCCTCCTCCGGCCCGGCCGCCGAGAAGGCCGGCCAGCGGGCGAAACAGTTCGACCAGGAAGTGAAGCGGGTCGCGCCGGAGACCAATCCCCAAGGCGACAACTGGCACCCCGGCGATGCCCCGTCGCAGGTCTTGGCCTGGAGCGTCGAGGCCGTCGCCAAGGCTGGCTCGATCGGGATCGTCGGCGTCTACCCGCCGGCGGCCCAGATCTTCCCGATCGGCCAGGCGATGAACAAGAACGTGACCATCAAGATGGGCAACACGAACCATCGCCACTACCTGCCGCGACTGGTCGTCATGGTCGAGTCGGGCGTGGTCAGACCGTCCAAGATCCTCTCCCAGTGCGAACCGATGACGGACGTGATCGCGGCCTACGAGGCCGTCGACACCCGCCAGCCCGGCTGGGTCAAGGTCGAACTGGTCCCCGCCGCCACGGCCTGACCGCCGGCCCCCCGCCGGTCCGCTGTGCCGCCCGGCGGCGGCACGATCGGGTCCCGGACGAGGCGGGCCGCCGGGACCGCCAGGACACCTCTTGCGCGCTCGGGCGACGTTCGACGCGTCGCCGGGCTCGAAGCCCTACTGCGTGGCCGTTCCCGGCCGCCGGGCCGGGTGTTTCGTGTCTGTCCAGCCAGACGCGGTACCATGCCAGCCGTCGAGAGGACGATCCCCGGTCCGGCGTGAATGACCCGTGTGGGCATCCCAGCCACCGGTGGGCGTGCGCATGGCGTGTCATGACCCGGTCGTGGACTGGCGGCATGGCGACGGACGATACCGGGAGGGAGAGCGATGCGACAGGTGCGCCTGGTCCAGATCGGCGTCGGCACGATCGGGGCGGAACTGGTCGGCCAGGTGGCCGAGCACCGGGCCAGATGGCGTCGGGACATCGCGCTCGACGTGACCATCGGCGCGGTGGCCCGTGGCGGGGGGGCACTCCACCGCCGCGACGGCGAACCGTTGGGACAGGACGACTGCCGCCGCGCCGTGGACTCCCGGCGCGACGGCGGCAGCCTGGCCGATGTCGTCGCCGGGGACGATGCCCTGGCCCACGTCTCCCTCCGCGAGGCGATCGACGCGGCGATCGCGTCCGGGGACCTGGTCGTCGTCCTGGACGCGGCGGCCGGGGAGGGTACCGCGGCCGACCTGACCCACGCGCTGGGTCACGGTGCCACCGTCGTCCTCTCCAACAAGGCCCCGCTGGCGATGCCCCTCGCCGTCCCGGCATCGACCGCGCTCTGGGAGGCCGCCCGGGATGGGAGGCTTCGCTACGAGGCCACCTGCGGCGCCGGGCTGCCGGTGATCTCGACCCTGGCCTCGCTGCTGGCGACCGGGGACGAGATCGTCGAGATCCAGGGCGCCCTCTCCGGCACCCTCGGCGCCATCTTCTCAGATGTTGCCGACGGGGTCGCCTTCTCGGCGGCGGTCCGCTCGGCCAAGGCCCAGGGCTACACCGAGCCCGACCCCCGCGACGACCTCAGCGGCCTGGATGTGGCCCGCAAGGCCCTGATCCTGGCCCGGACGATGGGGCGCCAGGTAGACCTGGCCGAGGTCCGCGTCGAGAGTCTCGTCCCGGCCGACCTCGCAACGGGTACGGTCGACGCGTTCCTCGCCGGCGTCGCCGTCTCCGACCAAGCCGTGGCCGAGCGGGCCCGCTCGGCCCAGGAGGCGAACGAGTCCCTGAAGTACGTCGCCACCGTCCGGCCCGAGGGCGAATTGGTCGTCGGGATGCGCTCGATCTCGACCGGCCGCGTCCTCGGCGCCCTCCAGGGTCCCGAGAACATCGTCTCGATCCGGACCCGCCGCTACGACCGATACCCCCTCGTCATCTCCGGCCCGGGCGCCGGCGCCGCCGTCACCGCCGCCGGGATGCTGGCCGACGTCCTGGCCCTCGCCGGGCATGCCTGACGAGGCCCGTTCGCGCTCGCCACGTGTCGATGGCCGGCCTGATCTGGAGGGGACGGTCGCCGGCTCCGGGCCGGCTGAGGTGCGCGGCGGCGTCTTGTCACGTCGCCATCTCCGCCCGTGGCCCGACCGCGGCCCCTATGCTGGCGGCCCGTCAGTGGTTCCAGGGCGGCAGGTAGAGGGCAATCAAGTGCTTCTCGAGTGCCTTGCGTTGGGGTGTGGGGTAGAAGTAGAGGTCGACACGCCTTCCAGCGTTCGACTCATCGAGAACCCGGTGATTGATCTTGCAGTTCGTGCTCTGACCACCCACGTAGCAGTCTTGGGGTGAGATCGTGCCGTAGTGCGCGTTGAAGCGTCTGGCCAAGTCCTCGCAGATTCCGATGTAGCGAACGGCTCCGTCCACGGCGAGGGCGTAGACGCCCGTGAGTCCTTGCTCGACAGTGATGCCGAACCGGCAGAACGGGCCGTGGCCATACCGATTCAGCCGTATCGTGTCCCGCTTCGCGTAGTGTTCTTGGGGTCGCGTCTCCCGGATGGCACCGGCGTGGTCGCGCTCGGGAGCCAGCGTTGTCTTGTACACGAAGGCATGTCCCCCTAACGTGATCGGGGGAACATCGTGTGCCGTGTCGTCCATAGGGCTCACCATCCGCTACCTCCGCTCCACCGAGACCCATCGGAGTCCAAGAGGCATTGCGGTCCCCCCTGACTGGTACTATCCGAGGCCTCCCATCCCGCTCTGCCCCGCCATGGTTAGGCTGCGAGCGACCCGGTGGCATCGTCGTCCCCTTGACAAGGCGGCGTCGGATACTCGGCCGTGTCCCCGATCATTGGGCGAAGGCGCGACGTTGCCATGAGGCTCAGGCTCTCGCCCCCCCGATCCCCTCCGGTCGCCAGTCGTACTCCATCCGCCGGGCGGTCCAGGCCGCCGTGTCCTCGCCGTGGAGACGGCCGACCAGGTGCAGGGCCATGTCGATCCCAGCCGAGACGCCGGCCGAGGTCACGACCTTCCCCTCGTCGATGACGCGCCGGTCGTCGCGGACGGTGATCGCCGGGTGGTGCTCCCGCAGCCAGTCAATGCTGCCCCAGTGGGTCGTCGCCTCCCGACCGTCGAGCAGGCCCCTGGCCGCCAGCAGGAAGGCCCCGGTGCAGACGCTGGTCATCACCTCGGCGGTGCTGGCCTGGGCGGCGACCCAGTCGAGCACGGCGTCGTTGGTCCGCTCTCGCCGGGTTCCGCGCCCGCCAGGCACCACGACGATGTCGAGGGGCGGATGGCCGGTGAGCGTATGGTGGGGCATGACCAGCAGCCCGCCCACGCAGTGGACCGGTCGCGCCACCTCGGCGATCGTCAGGACGCGAAACAGGGGCCGTTCTTCGACCTGCCCACCGGCCAGCCGGGCGATCGAGAAGACCTCGAACGGACCGCAGAAGTCCAGCACCTCGACCTCGTCGAAGATCAGGATGCCGACGGTCCGCACGGCGGGTGAGGTCGAGGCGGGCTCCGTCACGACCCGGTCCCCGCACCCGCTCCGACCCGACTCTCCTCTTTCGTCTCGACCCGAGCGTCCGCGCCCGTCCGGGCGAGCATGTCCGCCGTCGTGACCACGGTCGCGAACTCGCCATGCAGGTTGGCCAGGCTGACCGAGTGGATCAGCTCGGCGGGGTGGAAGGCGCCGTCCGGGCCGACCCGGTCGAACGAGGCCGTGGCGTCCCCGACCAGGTAGGTGGTGAATCCCAGGTTGCCGGCCATCCGGGTCGTCGTCTCGACGCACTGGTTCGCCGTCAGGCCGGTGATGACCAGGGTGTCGCGCCCGGCGTCCCGGAGCCAGGCTTCCAATCCGGTACCGATGAAGGCGCTGTTGACCTGCTTGGTGAAGACGGGCTCGCCGGCCAGCGGGGCAACCTCCGGCTTGTTCGCCACGCCCGGCAACTCGTGTCGAAGCGGGGAGTCTGGCTCGGTCGAGAGGTGCTGGACATGGGCGACCGGCCGGCCGCTGGCCCGCCAGGCGGCGAGGAGTGCACCGATGTTCGACTCTGCCGCCGGATTGTCCCGGCGCCCAAGGCGCGGGTCGTCCAACC
>JACCVE010000242.1 GCA_013698285.1 Chloroflexia bacterium
CCCCCCCCGGCCCACCACCTCGTCACGGCCATCGCCGCATCCGCGGCGTCCTCACGCGCCGGGCCAATCGGGTTCGGCATGGTGGTTCCCTCCTCTGGCCCGCGCCGCGGGCATATAAAGACCCCCCGGTGGATATCAATCCCGGGGGGTGCGCCGCTGCCTTGGGTTAGTCGTGGGGTGGCTAGTCTCGCCATCTCTCACGCGCCGGCCATGGCAACGGGGCACACGTCTCCCCCAGGGGCACCATCGTGGGCGCCATGGTGAGGAACGTGCAGACCGTCGTAGCCATCGTCGACTCCATCTCACCCGTCGCCGCGACACGGTCGCGGCATGACCCGGCTCGCACCGGCATCCCTACCCTATCCCACGACCGGGGCCATGTCAACCACGATTCCGTGGTCGGGCTCTGCCCGGCGGACGACGGATCGGTCGCGCTGAGCCCCGACGGCGCCCCGTGTCCGGGGTGCCATCACCCACATCGTCATCCGCTTCCCCGGCCCGGCCGTCCGGGCCCGAGTCCATGTCGGTCTCCGCTCCCATCTCCGGCTCGGCATCCGATTCGCCGGGCAGGGGCAGGGCCCACGAGGTGATCGGCTTGATGACCCAGGGCATCATGAAGGTCTCGGTCGAGCGGATGCCGTCGATCGGGGCCAGGCGCTTGGCCAGGAAATCGACCAGGTCGCCCTGAGACGGGACGACGATCTGAATCATCACGTCGAAGTTGCCGGTCAGGAAGACGGCGTAGGTCACCTCGGGCATCGCCCGCAACGCGCCGGCGATCGCGTCCAACCGGCGCAGTTCGATCTTCAGCCCGACCATGGCCTGGAACTCGTACCCCAGCTTGGTCGGGTCGGCGATCACGGCGAAGTCGATCAGCCCTTCCTCCTGCAGGCGGTCCAGGCGGCGACGGACCGTCGACTCGGGAATGTTCGCCAACCGGCTCAGCTCCGCGTAGGAACTCCGGGCGTCCCGCTGCAACAGACGGATGATGGTCCGGTCGATCCGCGTCAATGGGCGTGCCATAGTGGTCCTTCGCCTCCCAACTCCGGTGGGTCTCGCCCAGCTACCTGTGGCTCCGGCTGGCCGCGCCGTCCTGGTCCACGCTGGCTGCCGCACCCCGGGTGCCCCGACCGACTTACGGCCGACGCGGCAGGACGGCCGCCACGTCGCGGTCCCGCCCGGCGCCATCCCGCGATCTCCGGGCGAGATCGCGGGCCAGCCTCGTGACCCGGGCGACCATGGGCCGACGTGCCGAACCTCGGTGCGCCCGTTTGTGGGCCGTGCAGGCGTCTCGCGCCGCGGTTGCGGCCGACGAGAGGGCGTCACGGCGGGCTCGTGAACAAGACCCGTGCCGAGACTTTCCCAGCCGTTCAGCCGGTCCCCCCCGGTCAATCACGCATCCCTGGGCTGGCGGCCGATCGTACGTCGTCGCTCCCACCCGCCGGGGGCAGCCGCCTCACCTCCCCAATGGCGACCCGGCATGTCCGGAAGCAGCTCCGGAGACGCCGGCGTCCCCGGGAGCCGTGTCGCGCGGGCATCCCCGGCGCCGGAAGCACGAATGAGGCTGGCACGCCCGTGATGGCCAGAACGTCCGCCTGGTGGTACGATCCGGATACGATGTGAAGGCGGCCCGGGCTGGGGTCGTCCGAACAGGTGGCCCGGGCAGCGGAGCGGCGACGATCGGGCAATGTCCTTGCGCCCGGTGCCTTATTCCCGGGCGGGACTGCCGCCCTCCGGGGTTCGGGACCGTCGGGATACACGGGGTCGGGGGTCGGACGTGTCCGGGGCTGGCCGGCACGATTCATGGGGGAGCGACGATGAGACGGCTGAAGAATCTGTTGCCGTGGGCTGCCGTGGTGGCCCTCGTGACCGGCATGCTCGGCGAGACCGGGGTCGTCGGGCCGGATCTGGCCAACCGGGCCTTGGCTGGGTCGATACGATCCGTCGACGCCTGGATCACCGTCGGCAGTGATAGCCCGGCCCTGGGTTGCGTCGTCGACGTGGCGGTCGAGGTCCGCGAGGCGGGGATGGCCGTCGCCGGGGCCGAGGTGGCGGCCAGCCTGATCGTCGATGACGCCCTCTCGACCTCCGACCTGGAGATGACCGGCGGCGAGGGCGTCGCCAACCTGCGGATCGATACCGGCTGGGCCTACGAGGGCGCCAACGCCTGGCTCGACGTCAACGTCGGCGGCACGTACGTCGGCGGCACCTCGGTGTCGGTGACTGCCGACGGCCCCTGCTCCGGCGCGGGCACGATGGCCACCGGGGGTGGTGCCGTCTGGGTCGCCGACGTGCCGGCCGGCGACATCGCGTCCGCCGGCGCCGTGGCCGAAGTCGCCGGAGAAGCCGCCGCGGCCGAGGCGAGTTCCGGCGGGACCTTCCTGACCGTGCCGAACTACGTCCAGGCCCGCAACCTGAGCTGCGAATACGCCGCGCTGAGCATCGCCACCGGCGCCCTCGGCTATTGGGTCTCGGAGTACCAGTTCGACGACCTCGTCGGCTGGTCGGCCAACCCGCACTGGGGCTATCGCGGGGACATCAATGGTTCCTGGGGCAACACGACAGACTACGGCGTCTACGCCGCGCCGCTGGCTGCCGCGCTACCGGCATTCGGGTTCTCCGGCCATGCCTTCTACGGTGCTGGCGACGCCTCGCCGCTGATCGCCAGCCTAGACGCCGGTCGGCCGACGCTGGTCTGGCTCGGCCTGTGGGGTGACACCGGCTACGCCGAGACACTCTCCGACGGGACATCCTTCACGCTTGCGGCGGGGTACCACGTCGTGGTCGCCTACGGCTATGACGACTGGGGTGTCTACGTCTCCGACCCGGCCAACGGCAGCAACCGCGCCTACGACTGGGGCACCTTCATGGCGATGTGGGGCGTCCTCGACGGCATGGCCCTGGGCGTCTCGGGGTAGACATTGATGAATCTTTCTGATTCGCCATTCCGCCTGACGAATCGTCCGTACCTGGCGCTCTGTCCCTGAGAAGGACGCAGCAAGCAACGCCCCTACAAGATCTGGCGCTATGCCCTTGACGGGGTATTGGTCGGACCCGGCACGCGGCGGCGTTGGGCCTCCACATGCCAGGTGCACCCCGTCATGCCCCGGTGGCACGCGCCTCGCATAGGGACGGCATCCGGGATCAGCCGGCGGACCGCCGCCTGGGCCGCTCGTGTCGTCACCCATGTGACTCGGCCGAGCGCGTCGCCCATGGGGCGAGGGAAGGCCGGATCGAAAACCGAGGACGGGCACCCCGATGTCGGATTCTCTCCCCACCGATCAGGCGGCACCTGACGCCGCACCGACCCCGCCGCTCCACGCCGTGACGACCGGCATCACGCTGATCACCGGGGCCAGCGGCGGCATCGGGTTTGAACTGGCCAAACTGTTCGCCGCCGACGGGGCCCGGCTGGTGCTGGTGGCCCGGGACGAGGCGCGGCTGCGGTCGGCCACGGCGATGCTGCCGGCCCCGACGGTGGGGCCTCACATCCCGATCGCCATTGACCTGGCCCGGCCCGGGGCGGCGCGAGACCTCGCGGCCCGCATCGGGCGAGACGGGTTGACGGTCGATACCCTGGTCAACAACGCCGGATTCGCCACCTATGGCGCGTTGGTGGAGACGGACCCGGACGAGACCACGGCGATGCTCATGACCAACGTCCTGGCCTTGACGGAATTGACCGCTGGGATCTTGCCGGGGATGGTGGCCCGGGGGCGAGGGCGGGTGTTGAATGTGGCCTCGACCGCCGCCTTCTTGCCGGGGCCGCGGATGGCGGCCTACTACGCTTCGAAGGCCTACGTGCTGAGTTTCTCGGAGGCTATCGCCGAGGAGGTCGCGGGCAGCGGCGTCACCGTCACGGCGCTCTGCCCCGGCCCGACCCGGACCGGATTCGCCGACCGCTCCGGAGCGCACCGGTCCCGCGCCTTCCAGGGTGGCCTGGCGACGCCCGGGGCGGTCGCCCGGGCCGGCTACGCGGGCATGCGGCGGGGAACCCGGGTCGTGGTTCCCGGGGTCACGAACCGCCTCGCCGTCGCCTCGGTGCGGCTCGTCCCGCGCCGCCTCCTGACCCGGCTGGTGTCCCTGATCCAGCC
>JACCVE010000275.1 GCA_013698285.1 Chloroflexia bacterium
GCACCCGTCCGAGAGCGTCGCCCCGACATCGGAGTCCTCCCGCTCGTGATCGAACGCTACACCCGCCCCGAGATGGGCGCGATCTGGAGCGATCGGCGGAAGATCGATGCCTGGCTGGCGGTGGAGATCGCCGTCTCCGAGGCCTGGCATCGCCGCGGCCGCATCCCCGCCGACGCGATCGCGGCCATCCGCGCCGCCCGTTGCGACCTGGATCGGATGCGCGAAATCGAGCGCGAGACCGACCACGACGTGATCGCCTTCCTCCGCGCCACCGGCGAGACGGCCGGTGACGCGGCCCGCTTCATCCACCTCGGCCTGACCAGCTCCGATGTCGTCGATACCGGCCTGGCCCTCCAAGTCCGTGACGCGGGCTCGCTGCTCGCCTCGGGCATCGACGGTCTAGTCGCGGTGATGGGACGCCTCGCCCGCGAGCATCGCCAAACCCTCACCATCGGCCGGACGCACGGGATCCACGCCGAGCCGACCACGTTTGGCCTGAAGGTAGCCGTCTGGTATGACGAGTTCCGCCGCCACGCCCGGCGCCTCGACCTGGCCCGGGACGACATGGCCGTCGGCCAGATCTCCGGTGCGGTCGGCACGCACGCCCACGTCTCGACCGAGCTCGAAGACGAGGTCTGCGCCGCGCTTGGCCTTCGCGCCGCCCTGGCGACCACCCAGGTCATCCAGCGCGACCGCCACGCCGCCTTCATCCAGACGCTCGCCGGGATCGGCGCCAGCCTGGAGAAGGTCGCCACCGAGGTGCGCCACCTGGCCCGGACCGAGGTGCGGGAGGTCGAGGAGGCCTTTGGCCAGGACAACCAGGGCTCCTCGGCGATGCCCCACAAGCGCAACCCGCACGAGTCGGAACGGGTCGCCGGTCTCGCTCGTCTCCTCCGCGGTTACGCGGCCATTTCCCTGGAAAACGTGGCCCTCTGGCACGAGCGGGACATCAGCCACAGCTCGGCCGAGCGGGTGATCTTCCCCGACGCCTGCATCGTCCTCGACTACACCCTGGCCCTCGTCACCGACCTGCTCGACCACCTCGTCATCTACCCTGACCGGATGGCCCGCAATGTCGATCTGACCGGCGGCCTGGTCTACTCTCAACGGGTCCTGCTCGCGCTCGTGGACGCCGGGATGGACCGGCAGCGGGCCTACAAGGTGGTCCAGTGTCACGCCCTGGCGGCCTGGGACGGTGGGACGCCCTTCCGGGAGGCACTCGGGAATGATCCTGATATCACGGCGGCAATCGACCCGGTGACCCTGGGTGGTCTCTTCGACCCGACAGACCAGCTCCGGGAAGTGGACGCCATCTTCCGCCGCCTCGGTCTCGTTGACGTGCCCGACGTCACCGGGCGGGAGGTCGTCCTGGCATGACCGCGACCCTCCACCTACCGCTCTTTCGCCGGGGCAAGGTCCGCGATACCTACGAGTTGCCGGGTGGTGAGCACCTGCTCATGGTCGCCAGCGACCGCATCTCGGCCTTCGATGTCGTCTTGCCGACCCCGGTCCCCGGCAAGGGGGAGACCTTGACCCGTCTCTCGACCTTTTGGTTCGCGGAAACGTCGGGTCTCATCCCGAATCACCTGATGTCGGTCGATGTCCCGGACGGCCTGGACCTCGACGACGCCTGGCAGGCGGATCTCCGGGGGCGGTCGATGGTCATCCGGCGGGCGGAGCGGATCGACATCGAGTGCGT
This sequence comes from Chloroflexia bacterium, assembly GCA_013698285.1. Taxonomy (GTDB): domain Bacteria; phylum Chloroflexota; class Chloroflexia; order Thermomicrobiales; family UBA6265; genus JACCVE01. Next base: position 1,700 of record JACCVE010000275.1, read on the forward strand.
CGTGCGCGGGTATCTGGCCGGTTCGGCCTGGCAGGAGTACGCGGCCGGCGGGACGGTCGCGGGCGAACCGATGCCGGCCGGACTGCGGCGGGCCGAACGGCTCCCGGCCCCGATCTTCACCCCGGCGGTCAAACACGACGTGGACCACGACGTGACCATCTCTCCGGACGCCCTCCGCGTGATGGTCGGGGACGACCTGGCGGCACGACTCGAAGAAGCGAGCCGAGACCTCTACGAAGCGGGAGCGGCCCATGCTCTAGACCGCGGGTTGATCCTGGCCGATACCAAATTCGAGTTCGGTTGGGTCGATGGGGAACTGACCCTGATCGATGAACTCCTCACTCCCGACAGCTCCCGGTTCTGGGAAGCTCGCTCGTGGGAGCCGGGGACGGAACCGGACAGCTTCGATAAGCAGTTCGTCCGGAACTGGCTGCTCGATTCGGGTTGGGACCGGACCCCGCCGGGACCGGAGCTGCCGGACCATGTGGTGGCCGGCACGGTGGCGCGGTACCGGGACGCGGCGGACCGGCTGATCGGCCCGGCGGGCAGGGGAGGGACGGCGTGACCGATGCGGCGAAGGACGCGGTGAGGACCACAGGTCCGGCTGGGCTGGTGTGGTCGGTCGAGGTGACGGTGATGCCCAAACCCGGCATCAACGACCCCCAGGGCGAGGCGATCCGGGGCGGCCTTCGCTCGCTAGACCACGCCGGGGTCATCTCGGTCCGGGCGGGGAAGTCGCTGCGGCTGCGCGTCGAGGGAGAGAGCCGGGAGGC
>JACCVE010000276.1 GCA_013698285.1 Chloroflexia bacterium
AGGCTCTTCACCTTGCCGCGTCGTCCAAGGATCATCTCGCCGAGGCGATCGGCCGTGAACGCCGTCGAGAGGGGTTCTGGGCCGAGGCGACGGTCCAGGGCCCGGAGCAGGTCGCGGTCGACGTGGAGGACCCGGCCGAACTTGCGCTGGTCGGCGAATCGCAACTCGGCGCCGTCGTCCAGCCCGATCGCCAGGTGCTCGAACCGGATCGGGGGGTCCGTGGCCACTGCGACCTGGAGCGAGCCGGTCATGCGGAGGTGAATGAGCAGGGCGGTCCGGTCGTCGAGGTCGGCGATGAGGTATTTGCCGCGCCGACGGAGACCCGTGAAGGTCCGCCCGATCAGGGCCGGGAGGACGGCGTCCCCGGCCGGGCCGAGGACGCCCACGAACGACCCGACCCGGGCGGAGACGATGCGACGGCCGACCACATGGTCCACCAGGGAGCGGCGGACGGTCTCGACCTCGGGTAACTCTGGCATACTGGGGAACCAAGGATGGGGCGGGGGCGATGCGTGGCCGTGGTCACGCGGGAGTAGGGGATCGTACCATGATGAGGATGGGATAGTGCCAGGCGACGGGGAGCGGGACGAGGCCGGATGTCTCTTCTGCCGGATCGCCCGGGGCGAGATGGGGACGGCGTTCGTGGCCGAATCGGAGTCCGTGGTGGCCTTTGCGGACCTTGAGCCGAGGGCGCCGACCCATGTCCTGGTCGTGCCCCGGCGCCACGTCCGGAGCCTGGCCGAGGTGTCCGACCCCGGGTTGGCCGGCGAGCTCGTCCGGGTGGCGAATCTGGTTGCCGAGCAGGCCGGGATCATCGAGTCGGGCTACCGGGTCCTGACGAACACCGGCCCTGATGCCGGTCAGACGGTGGATCACCTCCACCTGCACGTGCTCGGTGGGCACCCGCTGCGGGCGCCGCTCGGGTGAGCATGGCCAACGGCACGCCGTGAGCGAGGAACACGAGGGCGGACGATGAGCAACCAGACCCGAGGCACCGGGACGATCGCGGCGCGATTGACGGAGGACATGAAGGAGGCGATGCGGTCGGGCGACACCGTCTCCCGGGACACCCTGCGCTACCTGCTGGCCGGGCTCAAGAACGCTACCATCGCCAACGGTGGAACGCTCGACGAGGACGGCGAGCGGGCGAGCCTGAGTCGTCAGGCGAAGCAGTTTCGACAGTCGATCGAGCAGTTCGAGGCCGCCGGTCGTGACGACCTGGCCGGACGGGAGAAGGGGCAGCTGCAGGTGCTGGAGCGCTACCTGCCCGCCGGGATCGACGACGACGCACTGCGGACCCTGGTTACCGCGGTCGCCGACGAAGTCGGGGCGACGGGGCCGAAGGACATGAAGTCCGTCATGCCGGTCGCCCTCGAACGGGCCGGCGAAGGGGCCGATGGGCGCCGCGTGAACGCGATCGTGCGCGAGATCCTCGCGGCCCGATCCTGACGATTCCGGTGAGGAGCCGGGGCGATGGCATCCCTCGCGCTGGCGGCGATGGGGCATTCTCCGTCGAGGTCGCCTTGGTCGTCACCAACCTGTCCGCACCCTCGATCGACCCAGGGGAGATCACTCGTCTGGTCGGCGAGACCTTGGGCGCGGAGCACTCGACGGGAGCGTGGGAGGTGACGGTGGCAATCGTTCCCGACGACCACCTGGCCGCCCTGCACGCCCAATTCCTCGGCGACCCCGCGCCGACGGACATCATGACTTTCCCGCGGGAGGAGCTTGACACCGCCGGCGATGGTTCGGTCCAGGGCGGCGACCTGGTGATCTCCTGGGACCGGGCGGCGGAGCAGGCGGTCGAGCACGGCCTGACCACGGAGCGGGAGGTGGCGTTCTTGATCGTCCACGGCCTGCTACACCTGTGCGGTTGGCGGGACGATACCGACGCGATGCGGGAGGCTATGCTGGCACGCGGCTCGGCGATCCTCCGCTCGTTGGAAACGGCGTAGGCGTCCGCGTCAGGACGGGTCGGCCAGGGTGCGGCGGAGGAGATCGGCGGCCGCCAGCGCGGCCCGGCGCTGGACCTCGGAATAGCTGGCTCGCAGCGTCATCTCCTCATCGGCATGGACCGGGCCGCGCACGGCGATCATGGCGGTGGCGGTGAAGACGCCGGGTCCGTCGGGCTGGGCCGCGACGGTCAACGCGATTACCACCACGCCCTCGCCTGATGTGACTTGACTTGCCAGGGACGAGGCGGTCCATGTCGTGCCGATGCCGTCTCCCGCGACATGGGCGATCGCCTGGTCCAGGAGGGCTGACGCGCCGGGGTCGCCGGTGATGATCCCGGTCAGGCGGGCACCCGCCCCTGACTCGACGATCGCCAGGCGCCTGCCCGTGGACAGGAGCTGCCCGGCGATGACCCCCGCCAACGTGGAATCGCCGGTCGCGTAGATGTAGCGGCCCAGCCGGCGGCGGACCTCGGCGGCGGCGCGATCGCGGGCGGCCTCCGCCGACGGGCCGTCCGTCGCGCGGGCGGTGACCCGGACGTGGACGCCGTCGTCCTTGGCATAGGTGGCGACCACGGG
>JACCVE010000279.1 GCA_013698285.1 Chloroflexia bacterium
CGTCGAATCGAGCGCTGGCCCAGCACCTCTTCGTGAGTGAGAACACGGTCAAGTATCACCTCCGGAACATCCTCGCCAAGCTGCATCTCCAGAACCGGTCCCAGGTGATCGCCTACGCGCTCCGGCACGACCTCGTCGCCCGGCCAGACGCCTCCTCCTCTCCCGAAACGCCGCGACCTACCCGCTAGGGTAGGCCTCGACCACCCGAAAACGCGTCCACCAAACCACCCCAATCGTCGGGGTGGCAACGCTGAGCCGACCCTACCATTGTGATCAGATCGATCGCGAGGGTGAGGGCAGACGGATGGTGCACGGGCGACGGGTCATTGACGTCCCCTCGATGACAGGTCAGGTCCAGGACCCAAGCATCGTTCGTGTCCTGCTGTGCGATCTCCGCTTGTCTTGGGTGTGGCTCGCATTGCGACTCGCACTCGGATGGTCCTGGTTCGATGCCGGATGGCGCCACCTCGAGAACCCGGTCTGGTCGGCTCATCGGAGGGGACCGGTCCAGTTCTTCGCGGTCGCCGAAATACTGATCGGCATCGCGCTGATCCTCGGACTCCTCACTGGACTTGCCGCCATGGTCGGCGGAATCCTGAGCGTGGGCACCATGGTGACCGGCGCCGCGGTCATGACGCCCGTCCCGTTGTCGATCACCGTCGTGCTGATCCTGGCGTGGAAGACGGCCGGTTGGGTCGGATTCGACCGCTGGCTGCTCCCGGTGATGGGGATGCCCTGGGACGGTGGCTCGCTCTTCCGCACACGGTCAACGTCGAGGCCGAGGGGAGGGTCGCAACGATTGGAGTGAGCATGCGCCGCGGTCGCACCGGAACGGTTGGATCACCATCGGCATCGGGGCACGGACCTCATGGAGCACAGACAGTGAACGGCATGAACAGCGTGAAAGAGACCAAGCTGCCAGTCTCACGGCGCCGCTTCGCGGGCCTGATGGGCCTGCTGGGGGCGGGCGCGGTCGGCACGGCGATGTCTCCGATCTCGATCACGGTCCAACGCCAACCAGACGCCGCCGCCGAGTCTGCCGCCGAAACCCTACCCGACCACGCCATCGAGCACGTGCCGGTGGCCAACCTGGCGAGCCAGGCGACGGGCGCGGACGAGATGACGGCCGACGAGATGGACGCCATGCACGAGGCCGGCATCCTGGCCTTCCCGGCCCAGACCGCCGGCCTCGGCGGCCAGCCGCTCGAGTTCGAGATGGACGGCGACGTCAAGGTGTTCCGCCTTACCTGCGGGGTCACGAACTGGGAGTTCGCCCCGGGCCAGTTCGTCGAGGCCTGGACCTACAACGGGGTCACCCCGGGGCCGGAGATCCGGGTCACGGAGGGCGACACCGTCCGGATCGAGGTGACGAACGGCCTGCCCCAGAGCACGGCGGTCCACTGGCACGGCCTGATGCTGCCGAACGACCAGGACGGCGTGCCCTTCATCACCCAGCCGCCGATCAAGCCGGGCGAGACCTTCACCTACCAGTTCCCGATCCGGGACGGCAACGCCGGGACGCACATGTATCACGCCCACCACAACTCCGCCTTCCAGGTGACGCGGGGGATGCTGGGGCCCTTCATCATCGAGCCGCGCAACCCCGCCACCCGGCCGGCGTTCGACCGGGAGTACACGATCGTGCTGAACGACGGGCCGATCGGGGCCTTCAGCCTGAACGGCAAGAGCTTCCCGGCGACCCATCCGCTGGTCGCCAAGCTGGGCGAGAAGGTGCTGATCCGGTACATGAACGAGGGGATGATGATCCACCCGATGCACCTGCACGGGATGCCGATGCTGGTGACCGCCGCCGACGGCTACCTCCTCCCCCAGCCCTACCGGTGCGACACGCTCAACATCGCCCCCGGGCAGCGATTCGAGACCATCGTCGAGGCGACCGAGGTCGGCACCTGGGCCTTCCACTGCCACATCCTGAGCCACGCCGAGACGGACCACGGCATGTTCGGGATGGTCACCGTCCTCATTGTCCAGCCCTAGCGCCGCCCATCCGGTCCGATCGCGAGTCCCGAAGAAAGCAGGTTCACCATGACCACGTCGCGAACCGTCACACTCACCGCGATCGCCGCGGGACTCTACGTCTTCCTGTGCTGGGCCTTCGCCGACGGCCTGTTCACCGGGAACTGGTGGAACACCGACGACATCGCTGGCTCGGCGGTCTTCACCTACGTCCTCCTCGGCCTGATCATCGGGGCAGGGTTCGTCCAGGCCCGACGACTCCCGGCGTCCTGGTCGCCGCCGCGGAGCCGGACGGATTCGACCCCCGCCGGGCAGGTCGATGACCCCGTCTTCTGGAAACTCCTGCTCGGGAACGTCTACCTCTCGATCCTCTGGCTACCGCTCCGCTTCTTCGTCGGTCGGGAGTGGCTGACCGCCGGTGAGCACAAGCTCCGGGATAGCGCCTGGATGGACGGTGGCACGGCGCTGGTGGCCCCGGGCGAGGCGATGGGCTTCTGGGAACGCATCGTCGTGATCCCCGAGCAGGGGCGGCCCGCCATCACCTACGGCTGGTACCGCGACTTCCTCCAGTACCTGATCGATCAGGAGTGGCAGTCTGGCTTCGCGAAGATGATCGCGATCGGCGAGTTCCTGGTCGGGGTCGGACTGGTCGTCGGGGCGCTGGTCGGGATCGCGGCCTTCTTCGGGACGCTTCTCAACTTCAACTTCCTGCTGGCCGGCACGGCCAGCACCAATCCGCTCCTCTTCGGTCTCGGGGTGTTCCTGGTCCTGGGCTGGAAGGTCGCTGGCCACTGGGGTCTCGACCGTTGGATCCTCCCGGCGCTCGGGACGCCTTGGAAGCCACTTCCCCGGTTCATGTCGGAGCCATCGCGGGGGGGATCACGGGAAGCCGTGGGATAGGGCATCAGACCCATCAGGAAGGATGCATACCATGGGTCCATCCAGTTTCTCCAATCGAGCGGCTGGTCTCGGCTCGATCACCCTTGGTGTCGGGATCGCGGCCAGCGCGGTCTTGGGCCCGCTCGCCCTCAAGGTCATCTCGTTCCGCACGTCCGCCAATATCGAGGACCAGTTCGTCGGGGGCGAGGTCGTCTCTCTCGGCGTCGTTGCCCCCGCCGCGATCGCCGCCGGCGTGCTGTGGCTGCGAGGTCATCCCCTTGCCCCCGCGCTGGTCCTCGGGCCGGCCCTCTACGCCGTCTACACCTACACGACGGTCGTGATCGGGCAGGAGTACGCCCGCTACGACGGGAATGTCGAACGGTTCTTTCCGCTCTACGCCGGGTTGGTCGCCGGCGGTGCGGCCATCGCCGCCCACGCCTGGTCACGGCTGGGCGAGGCCCAGGTGCCCATGCCCTCCGACGGCCTCCGGCGCACGGTGGCCGGCATCTTCCTCGGCCTCGGAGGCTTCTTCGCACTGGCGTGGACTGCCCAGATCCGCCTGGTCGTCACCGGCAATCCAACGGCCGAGTACGAGGAGGGACCGACTCTCTTCTGGCTCATCAAGTTCTTGGACTTCAGCTTCATGATCCCCCTGCTCATCGCGAGCGGTGTCGGCCTCCTGCGCCGGCACCCGGCGGCGATCAAAGCCGCCTACGGATTGGCCGTCTTCGCGACCTGCCTGGCCGGGTCGATCACGGGCATGGCCGCGATTATGCAGCTCAAGGGAGACCCGTCTGCCCAGCCCGCGATGCTGGTGGTCCTGTCGCCGGCGACGGCTGGACTGGCCATCGTCACAGCGCGCCTCCTCCGCTCCTACGTGAGTGGGACGAGCCGGCACACCGCGACCGCGATCGTATCAACGGTACGCAAACCACTCGCCGGTGCGAGGTGAGGCGGTTGTCCCGAGGTGACGCTGCCTGGTCGCTTCTCCGCGGACAATCGCCGTACCGAGCACCCGGCGGCCACGATCTCGCGGGATCCGTGACGGCTACAGGCAGAGACCGGCCTCCGAGCAGTGGCCGGATCGAGCGGGCGATCGTTTGAGGCTGAAGAGGATCGACACGGACGTGAAAAGCGGTCCGATCGGCCGGCACACGGGGAGCGCATGACCCATGACATCGACGACAGGGACCGAACCTGACTCACGGGAGCCACGCCCGGTGGATCTCCGTCACCTCGCGCGCACCGGGCGTGGGCAGAAACCGGCGTGGGCGTACCAGAGCGCGGACCTGAGCCTCAACCTCATCTCATGCACCGCTGGTCAGGGGGTCGGCACCCATGTCAACGCGGAGGTCGACGTGATGGTCGTCGTTATCGATGGGGCGGGTTCGGTAGACATCGACGGACAACGGTATCCGGTCCAACCAGGTCAAGCGGTCATCATTCCCAAGGGGTGCCAGCGCGCGACGCGGTGCGACGGCGACCACTTCAGCTACCTGACCTGTCACCGCCGCCGGGCGGGCCTCATGCCGACCGTAGGACAACATCATGGGCGCGGCGAGACCCATGACGATACGGCATCGACACCGACGACGCACCGACCGGATGGAGGGAGTACTGCACCATGACAGATGCGATCCTCGGCGCCTACGACCTGAACGAAGAGATCCAGCGGTATCCACCCGGCGAAACGGCCGCGGGGCGACGCGCTGAGACGCTCATCAAAGATGACCGGTTGCGCGTGGTGCTCATCACGATGCGGGCAGGGGCAACGCTCCACGAGCATACCGCCCCAGGGCCGATCACGATCCAGGTGCTGGGGGGGCGATTCGGCGTGACCGCCACCGGCGAAGAGCGGGAGATGGGTCCCGGCACCCTTCTCGCGCTCGCGAGCGGCGTGCGACACGCCGTCACGGCACGGGAGGACGGTTCGTTCCTTTTAACGATTGGCTGGGCTGCTTCATCATCGACGGAATGATGCGGCCCGCCACGAGACCGACCCTCGCGCCGCCAAGATCCCTGACCAGGGCTTGACCGTCACATGGTGACGCGAGGGGAAACGCGGTTCAGATGACCGCGGGCCCACCGATATCCCGACCATCAAACTTGACCAGTGAGCGAGACGAGCGCACCTGCTGGATGCGCGTGGCCAGCCAGCAGCGAACGCTCGGGGAGGACAGATGCACTCGTTCCTGCCTCGTATGGCCAACCCTTTCGTCCGGGCGCTCCTGCGCTCGCCGCTCCACGGCCTGCTGAGTCACGGCGTCATGCTGATCACCGTCACCGGCCGGCGAACCGGACGCCCCTACACGCTGCCCGTCCAGTACATCCGTCGGGGCGACACGATCGACATCGTCTCAACCGGAGATCGACGATGGTGGCGCAATGTGGAGAGCGGGGGTCAGGTGATGCTCCGGATTGGGAACGAGACCCTGATCGGCGCGGGGTCGGTCCTACGCGGGGCCGCCGCCGCCGAAGCCGCCGCGTTACTCGACGGGACCGCGCTGGGGAGGGCGGCACGGCGGACTCCCAATCCGGTCATCATCCGTGTGGACGTGATGCTGAGTGGTTCGGTGAGCGGGTCGCCCCAAAATGCCACATGATCGACCCGACGTATGTGCTCCGGTTACCGCGAGGCAGAGACACTCGTCCCCAACTCGACCTCCCGTGACCCATCCTGTTCAAGCCCCTGACCACGTACGGCCCTTACTCCTGGACCAACAGATGAGGAGACGGGGTGACGCGACGCGTTCGGGCCCACCGCGCTCAACCCATCCTTGTCGTCGACTGCCGCTCGCGGGCAACCCGGCCAGGCACCGCTCACTCACATTCGTGTGTCCGGCCGCGCGGCGGGCGGCCCTTGGGACCGACTCGACGTTGGATGTTCCCGCCGGGCGGCGAATCACGTTGCCACCCCGTGACCCGCGATCGATCCGTGTCCCGGAC
>JACCVE010000300.1 GCA_013698285.1 Chloroflexia bacterium
CCGATGTCCAATCGTCGCTGGTCGCCCTGCTCGCCCTGACGACCCGGGCGGGCGTCACCTTCGACGACCTGACGACCAGCCGGGCCAACCTGGAAGACGTCTTTCTCACCCTTACCGGCCGCACATACGAGGGAGAGGCCGGAGGAGCCCCGGCTGAAACCTCAAAGTCTACTGGTCGCCGTTCGCGCCGGGCTGGATGATCGGTCCTCTCCCCTACCCCACTCGACGCGGCCACTGGTTCGACGCGACCTCACGATTCCCGAGGAGTTTCCCCGCGATGCGAGCGTTCTGGTCGATGGTCCGCGCCAATGTCCGGATGAGTATCCGGAACCGGACAGCCCTGTTCTGGAACTTAGCCTTCCCGGCCATCTTCATCCTGATCTTCGGCGCCGTCTTCGGCAACGACGCCGGCATCACCTTCGACGTCGCCGTCACCGGCGCCCCCTCTCCCACCCGCGACGTCGCCCTCGCCGCCCTGCGCGACAACGACGCCTTCACCGTCTCGACCGGCGGCACGGACGCCGAGTTGGCCGCCCTGGAGGACGGGGAGCGCGACGTGGTCCTGGTCTTCGGCGCACCCGCCGCTGGCCAGGCCGCTGGCCACACGGCCGCGCCGCCCCTCGACCTCTACTCCGACGCCACCGACGGGCCGAACGAGGCGGTGGCGGTCGGCGCGGTCCGACAGGTCCTCACCGCCGCCATCGGCCAGGGGCCACCGCTGGCGATCACCGAGCGGCGGGTCAGCAGCGAGGCGATCTCGTTCATCGACTTCTTCGTGCCCGGCATCCTGGCGATGAGCCTGATGAACTCCGGCGTGATCGGCCTCTCGACGGCCTTCGTCACCTACCGCGAGCGGGGCATCCTGCGCCGGATCAAGGTGACGCCCTTCCCGATCGGACGATTCATCCTGGCCCGCGTCGTCTCCCAACTCCTGGTCGCCGTGGCCCAATCGCTGATCCTGGCCGGGATGGCCTCCCTCCTCTTCGATCTGACGATCCGGGGCAACCCGCTCGTCATCTTTGTCGTCATCGTCACCGGCGCGCTGGCCTTCCTGGCGATCGGCTTCGCGATCTCCAGCTTCGCCCGTAACACAGAAAGCGCGGCGAGCTATGCCAACCTGGTGACGTTCCCCATGTTATTCCTGTCTGGAGTTTTTTTCAGCGTAGACAGTGCCCCGGCCTGGCTCCAGCCGGTCACCCGGCTGCTGCCCCTGCGCTACCTGGTCGATGCCCTGCGGGAACCGATGAACCGGGGCCGGGGCTTCGAGGCGATCTGGCTCGACCTCCTCATCCTGGCCGGGACCTTCGCCGTGGCGATGGCGATCGCGATCCGCTTCTTCCGCTGGGACGCCCGGGCGAGCTGACCCGGGAGATCATGCGATGGCACGTGGGACATCCAGCGCGGCCCAACGATCAACAGCGTTCGTCCATCGCCGTCATCGAGAGATGACACGGAATCCGGATGAAGCGTCGATGTTCGGTGCTCATCGTCAGGGAGGACCTCGTGTCCTCCCGGGCCACGGTGGTCCGGTGCTCCGGAGTTGACCAGCGCACCTCTGGTCGAGCGATCACCCGAATTCCAGATCAGAGGGTCCGATGAGCATCGCCCTCAAGTCGATCGCATGGCCCGCCAACGTCGAGGAATGGAGATACCGCCTCGGAATGAGCGGCGCACATGGGTTCAATCGGATGTGAGGTGCTCAAAGGATATCGCGCGATGGGGTATCAACTGGCCGGTTGGCGACCAAATCTGGACCTTCCTACCAGCCCGGCTCGCCGCATCAGCGATCGCGAGATTCGCCATTGCCCGTTCCGGGTCGTCCTCAGGCACAATGATGATGGTAGTACCCGTTGGGATCTGGTCCGTCATTGACGGATTCGAGACGACCACCTCCATAAACCGGGCTAGCAAGTCGAGATTGGCGTCGACGATGGCCGCATGTTCGTCCGTCACGTCATAGGGACTCATATCGTCTACGCTCATGGTGCCAACTCCTCTGATATCCCAGCGACACATCGTCGGCGGAATGACCGCCACTCCGCTCGGACTTCTCGTAGAGCATCTTGAAGGGCACGGTCGAGATCCGTCTGCTCAATCAATTGTCGTTTGTCGATGACGTTGCCTCGACGATCAAGGGTGTCCCGATGGGCGAAGCCGTGAGCACAATCATAGCGTACCACCGGGTAGCGGTTTCCGCCGATGACCGCCTCGTACTGGACGACGAAGCGGACGACGCTCCCCCGCCGCAGATCCATTCGCACACGTCCCCAGTCGTGTGGCGTGCCAAGAGAAAACTCAAACTCTCGATCGTATCGATCATGTTCCAAGCTCGTTTCTCCACTCCGGACAGCAATGGACGCGGTACCGCCGCTGGGGCCGGACAGGTACCAGATGGCTCGCTCCAAGTGCTATCCGTCTGGGGTCCCCGCCGGATCGAGCGGGAGATCGCCGATTCCGGCCGCCGGCGAACCGGCATCGACGACTCCCACGGTCGCCGCGGGGACGACGGTCCAGGTCGGGACCAGGGTCCAGGTGGGTTCCGGGGCAGTCGTCGGCGAGGGCGTCGGGGTGAAGAGGACGTTGGTCGGCACGGCGTCCTCGTCCCAGGTCACCTCGACCCGGCGTTGGTCGGTGGTCCTGTTGTAGGTCTCCAGAGCCCCGAGGATCAGGAACGCATTATCCTGACCGATGACACCTTGTGGCAGGGTGTAACAGGTCCCGTCGACATAGTCGAGTTCTAGGAGTGCCACGCCGAAGTCCGGTCGCCCCTCGGGCACGATCACCCGCACCCGCTCAACCGCGCCGTCCAGGACATCGTCCTTGGCGATCTGGACATCGGGTTGCTGGTAACAGGTCCGCGATTCGCCCGGCTCGTCGTCACCCGACGTTCCCAGAATGATCGCCAGCAACACGCAGAGGACCAACGCTCCTCCTACCAGGACCGCGTAGGCCGAGACCGGCCGCCCGCCGATGCGCTCGTCGAGCCGGGCCCGGACCCGGTCCAGCGGCGCGACGGCCCGCGCCTGGTCATCCTCACCCGGCGCCCTGATCCCGTCCCCGCCCCCGGGCGCCTGGTCCTGTCGCTGGTTGGTCTCGTCCTCGCCCGGCATCGACTCTCCCCTAGCGGGCTTCCCCCGCGTCACCTAAGCTGGCCGGAGTGTAGAGGGGCTGGACCGCGCCCACAATCCCGTCCCCTCCCCTATCAGGCACGGCACCCCTTCTCCGGCGCTTGCCACGTCGATGTGCCGGATACTGGCCGCTCTCCGCCACGCGTCCACCTGGGTGGAGCGGGAAGATGCAGATCGACATCGTCCGAGACCCTCGCTTCGCGCCCGTCTCCCGCGCTGCCAATCGCCTCATGAGCGGCCATCCGGCGACCGGCGCTGGTACACTCTCCGCACGACATGGATTCGGTCCAGACGTCTCGCATCAGCCCCGGACAGGTGTATGACTCGGTATTGCCCCCACGACGGCGGAGAGTTCGAAGATTGGGTCGAGACGTGCCCGGATTGCGGCGCGACCCTCGTGGCGGACGCTGGTACCGAGCCAGTCCCTGTCCGGGCCAAGGGCGCGGGGGCTGGACCCGGCGAGCGCATCGTCTTCCTGGCCAAGGTCGCTAACGAACCACTCGCCCAACTGTGGCGCCAGGTCTTGGCCGACAGCGGGATCCGGGGCGTCGTCAAGCCCTCCGGACCCGGGTTCGGTGGCTGGGGGTCCGCCGCGACGCTGGAGCACGAGATCCTCGTCCTCGAATCGACCCTGCCCCGCGCCCGCCGCATCCTGCACGAGCTCCAGCGCGGCGAGCTGGGCGGCATGCAGGAGGCGATGCCCGGCTTCTCCCGGCCCCTCCGCCGCCATCCCGAACGGCGCCCCGTCTCCCGACCCGGTTCACGCTCCCGCCCCTCCTGATCTCCCGATCCTCGTCGCCCGGCGATCGCTCACGTCCTCCCCCGGTCATCCGGTGACCGGATATCTCTCCCCACGACGATGCCTGGGCGTTGAGTCACCGGGTGGGGTCCCCATCCCTTCCCCGACAGGACGACGGCGTCAGCACGCGGCGGCAAGGCGCGCGAACATCGCCGGGCCGCCGGGCTGGTCATCACGATGACGCATGAAGCGGAAGGCGATCTCCAGGCGCGACTCCTCGCCCTGGTGTTCAGTCTCCGCTCGCCCCGCGGTGTGCGCATCACGCCTTCACCGAAGTGGCGACCCGCCGGGCCGCCAGGGGACCCATCACTGGTTCCCGCTGGGATAGGTGATCTCGTACCCTGCCCCGCGCCGGGGAATCATCAACCGCGCCAGCGACCCGCGAGCGGAGCGCCAGGACTGGACGCGAACCGAGACCTGGCGGACAGTGCCGCCCAGCCAGGGCGATACCTCGATATCGAGTCCGCCGTCGCCCTCACTCCCGGCTGCCACCTCGAGGTCCAGGAGCCGTCCCCCCTCCCCCATCGTCAGGGTGGCGGGTCGCCAGGCTCCCGCCACCGGCGGGACCGCCCACTCGTCGTCTGACGATGCCGGGAAATAGAGAACCACGGCCGAACCGTCCTCGCTCAGGGCGATGCCCGAGGGACGGGCCGTGGCCGGTGCCATGGCGGACGGCGAACGCCCATCGTCCGCCACGCGCTCAGGCGCCCTTCGACAGCCGCAGCCGGACCGTCGTCTCGGCGTCAGCCGAGGTGATCGTCGGCGTGCCGGTCAGGCTCACCGCCACGGGTGGGGGGGGACCGTTCGCGACCCCCAGGGCATATCCCCAGGCGGTGAAGCCAGGCGACGCGTCGAGCAAGCCATCGAGCCGGACGCGACGCAGCCCGGTCCCATTCACGTCGATCTGGGCCAGCAGGTCGCCCGAGAGTTGGAAGAGCACCTCGCCGACGTCACGGCCCTGGCCCCGGATGGGGACCAAGATGTCCGACCCCGGCTCCGGCCCGAGCGTGCCGTCACCGCCCTCCCCCGCCGCGACCAGCGCGAGCGCCGACAGGGCGGTCGTGATGGCCTCGTCGATGCTCCCGGCTCGCACGTCGAGCGTGGCCTCGCCGGCCGCATCCCACGCCCCGATCTCATAGGTCCCCCGCGTCTCCTCCATCCGTTCTCCCCTACCCGTCTGCCCGTCGGCCTGGCCACCCCGGTCATGACCGACCATGGCACCCGCCGCGGCATCATGCTCACGCCCGGCATCATCAGGGGCACCATAGCACCTCGCTGGCCAAGGGCCAGCCTCACGTCGCCATCGTCACACCGGGAGTACTCCCGACCTGCTGGTATGCCGGTTGCGCTGCGAGGTGGTCATTGGATGATCGGGCTGACCCTGCCAGTGCTCTCGAGCGTGCGGTACGGGCAGGGCCATGTCTGGGACGCCTGGCCTGGCCAGCAACTGGACCCTGGCGGATGGACCCTGGGGACTGGACTCCGGGGATCGGCCGCGCCCGATCGACCCGTACAGAGGGAGTCACCATGGAAATCCGGGGGGTCGCGCTCGTCCCGGCGCTGAAGCAGACATTCAAGGAGTTCCGAGAAGACGACCTGCCCGGGCTGGCGTCCGAGGTCGCCTATCACCTGCTCTTCTCGGCCGTCCCGTTGCTGATCTTCCTGACGTCCCTCTCCGCGTTCATCAGCGACGCGATCGGTATCGGGGACATCATGGGCAGCGTCAATGAGTGGCTGTTCGACAATGTCCCGGCCGACTCTCGTGCCACCGTCCGTGAGGCCCTCGAGAACATCCTGATGAATGAGTCGGGCAGCGTGCTCTCGATCGGTGGCCTGTTGGCCCTGTGGGGAGCACGCAACGCGATGGCCGCCCTGATGAAGGCCCTGAACACCACCTTCGGCGTGGCCGAGGGGCGCCCCTGGTGGAAGCAACAGGCGGTCGCCATGGGTCTGACCCTGGCGCTTGGCGTGGCGATCATCGGATCGGGCGCCGCGCTCCTGCTTGGTTCGGGCCTCGGGGAAACCTTCGCGGGTTGGGTCGGCCTCGACCAGGCCTTCGTCGCGGTCTGGTCCTGGGCGCGGTGGCCGGTGATCCTCGTCCTCGTCAGCGCGATGTTGGTCTTCCTCTATTGGGCCGGGCCGAACGTCGATGTGCCGATGCGGTGGCTCGTGGTCGGCGCCATCGTCACCGTGCTGTTGTGGATCGTGGCCTCGTTCGGCCTGACGATCTACTTCCGCTCCTTCGCGGGCTACTCCGAGACCTACGGTCCCTTGGGGGGCGTCCTCGCCTTCGTCTTCTGGCTCTATGTCATGAGCCTGATCCTCCTTCTGGGCGGGGAGGTGAACGCCGTGCTGGCGAAGACCGAGGACGCGGGCATCGTCGCCACCGCCAAGGGATCGGGCACGGGCCGCACGACCAACGCCCGCCGCCGCGGGGCCGGCAAACCGACGGACGACGAGGCGACGTCCCGTGGTGCCGGTGCGCGGGTCGCCGACGACGCCCCTCCGATGACCCGGCCGGCCCGGGCACGTGCCGCGCTGGCTCAACGGGCGCGGGTCGAGATGCCCCCACCCGCTCCTCCCTTGGCCCCCGT
>JACCVE010000305.1 GCA_013698285.1 Chloroflexia bacterium
CTCGCCTCCGTGCTCCTCAGCCGCGGATGGGTATCCCCGTGGTCGGTCAGTCGGAAGGGCGGCCAGCTCGCCGACTCCCCCCTGGGAAGCCCCGCCTGAGGCGTCAGTTGTGTATTCGACGCCCCTAACGGGAACAATGACGAAGATGAAGAGCACTGGATCGCCGACGACACTATCGACGACCGCAAAGGTACCCAGGATCATCTGGCACCGGTACAGCCGGATCTGGCACTGGCGTGAGGCGGGTGTCTTAGACAACTCGTTAATCACCCTCAAGAGTGAGGCCGCTCCTGCTGAGACACGGAGCGGTGCACTGGCGACGATCGTCGCGAACAGAGTCCGGGAGCAACCAGCACGCGGCGGGTGACCCCGTCCGCCGAGGCTCTCCGTTGGAGCCAAGGCGATATGAGGAAGCAAGCTCCACCACTTGACCAAGCGGATGGGATGATCGAGCGGATGGGCAAGCCGGTCGTGGTCGACCTCACCATTGGGCAGCGAAACGGGCGTGCCGAAACAGTCCCCTCGGTGGAGTGAGCGTTGGAGCGGATGTAGACCCAAGCCGTAGCAGGAGACCAGGAGTACACAGTCACGGGCGTGCGGAACTGATTGACGGCGCGGGAGATCATGTTGGAATACCGCATGCGATGCCGAGGATCCGTGGTAGATATGTGCCATGCCAAACGATCCTCGGAGGACAACACGCTATGCCGTCGATCACCGGTCGCACGACGTTCGTTCGTTTCATCGCCCTCGCTATTCTCATGCTGGGTTCCGTGGTCGCGTTAGGCGGGTCCTTGGTTCGCGCCGGCGTCCAGGATACTGACACCGGCGGCGGTCCCTACCCGGCCCACATCCACGCCGGCACCTGTGACGCCCTGGGTGATGTCGTGCACCCGCTATCTGATGCCACCCACCCCGAGGGTGACGCGCAGGGTAGCGAGCCCACGCTGCGCGTGTCCAGCAGCACCACCAGGATCCCCGTCGCCCTGGCAGATCTCCTCGCGGAACCGCACGCGCTCAACGTCCACAAGAGCGCCGACGACATCGGTACCTATGTCGCCTGTGGCGACCTGGGCGGGGTCGTCGTCGAAGGTGAGCTGGTCATCGCCCTGGCCGAACTCGATGACTCCGGCCTGAGCGGCATCGCTGTGATCCGAGAGGCTGGCAACGAGACCGAGGTCCGGTTCTACCTGAGCCAGACGACATCGGATGACGACGGCAACGGCGCGGCCGCGACCCCGGCGGGATCGCCCGCGGCGGACGCTTCCCCGGCGGCCGAGGCCAACGTCACCGTGGAGATCAAGGACTTCGCCTACCGCGACGGCACGCTGGAGATCGAGGTCGGCACGACGGTCGAGTGGGTCCAGCTCGATACGGTCCCGCATACCGTCACCTCCATCCCGGGGGGAGACGTCTTCCAATCCGGCAAGATGAGCAAGGGTGACGTGTTCACGTACACCTTCACCGAACCGGGCACCTACGAGTACTTCTGCGAGTACCACGACAATATGAAGGGCACCGTCATCGTGACGTAGGGGTAACCCCGCACGGCTTCATCGCGCGTCGCACGCCCGATGCGAGCCAACCTGAGAATCGCGATCGACAGCCCGGCCACCGTGGTCGGGCTGTCGCTTGTCCACGGTCTGTATAGGGAATGGCAGCCGGCTTTATCCCATGTGAATACAAATGGTTCGCAACTCATCGTGAAGGCCTCTGACGAGAGTGCGATCCAGCAACTGAACGTTACCTGCCCCGCCCTATCCTGGTATCCAGGCAGAAGGAGATGATCCGCTCCCACGGGCGACGCCTGCTCCCAATTATCACGGAGCCTTGGCGGCCCGTCCCACACAGGTTGGCGAAGATTCCGGGGCCGCCGCGTCGGTTGGTCACGACGGGGCGCCCCGGCCGCGCCGCCCGCCCCGTGGGCCTCGTCTGATTAGCCCTCCGCCGCGTCGCGACCCGTAACCGGCGCGATGCCCAATACCGGTCAAGCATCACGGCCCCGATCTACCGTGGTGCCCGAGCCAGGCGGCATATCCTGCCTCCTGCCCCCTACCGCACCTTGCCCCGGGCGGCGACGGTCCAGACTTCCGACAGGCGGCCGTCGGCGATGATGAACAATTCGTCCTGCAGGTTCACGACCGGGCAGACGTGGTTGGGGATGATCTCGACTCGGTCCCCGACCCGGAACCCCGCGTCGCGGTCCTGGGTTACCACCCCGTGTTCCTCGCTGAGCCGGGCCACCGTGGCGTGGGGGTGGCCGACGACGTAGCCGTGGCCAGGCACCGCCAGGCTGCCGTCCATGGTCAGTGTCTTCGAGCCGGCGTCGATCACTGCCCGGTCCGGGGCCGGGCGGCTGATCACGGTCGCCAGGACACGCAGGGCGCAGTCGTCCGGCCCGGGGTGGCCGTGCCGGAAGGCACTGTTGTCATTGAAGACGTAGGTGCCGGGCCGCATCTCGGTGACGCCGGCGACGGTCGGAGTGTAGCGCGCCGCCGGGGTCGACCCGACGCTCACCGCCCGGACCGGGATGCCGAGGCCTCGCAGCGCCTCGGCCGTCTCGACCAGGGCCCGGCCAGCCGCCAGGGCCGTCTCTTCC
>JACCVE010000336.1 GCA_013698285.1 Chloroflexia bacterium
GCTTCTCGCAGAGGATGTGCTTGCCGGCCGCCGTCGCGGCCAGGATCGCCTCGGCGTGGAGGTGGTGGGGGAGGCAGATGTCGACCGCGTCGATGTCGGCCTCCCGGATCAGGGCCTGGAAGTCGTCGTAGATCGCGGGCCGGTCGCCACCGGCCGCCAGCATGCCGGCCATTAGGCCGGTGGCGTCCGTGCTAACGTCGGAGATGGCCGTCACCCGGGCCAGGTCCGGGATGCGAAGCCAGCCCGCGGCGTGGCGATTCCGGGCGATGTTCCCGCTGCCGATGATGCCTACGCGGAGCATGGGTTCGTCCTCCCTATCCTCGATGTGGTCGTCGCCGTCGTGCCGTCGTTGCCGTGATGCCGCCGGCGGGGGGCGGGACGGTCATCGACCGGTGCCGTCGCGTCGCGGCGATCCGATCGCCATTCCCGTCTCGCGCGCCTGATCCTGATGTTCCCTCGTCACCTCCCGCCATCCCCGCGCCCTCATCGTGTGCCTCTCGTCCCGCCACCCGCATCCCCGGCGGGCGGAGCGTCGGCGGCCGATGCTCGCGCCCCACGACATCCCGTCAGCCCACGGCGTCACTCCCCGCCAGACCGCCGTCGCCCCCGAAGACCCGCGCTAGGAAGACCATCTTGGCGGCAACCTGGTGACTACCGCCGCCGTCGTGGTGGTTGTACGGCCAGACGTGGATCTCCTTCGGCCCGGCGTAGTGATTGTGGGCGGCGAAGACGGTGGAAGGCGGGCAGACCTCGTCCATCAGGCCGACGGAGAAGCAGGCCGGGGCCGTGGCCCGGGTGGCCATGGTCATCCCGTCCAGGTAGGCCAGGGTGGCGAAGACGCGCTCGACCTTGTCCCGGTGGATCTGGCAGTAGCGGGCGATCTCGTGGTACGGGTTGGACGCCGTGATCTCGGTCGCCCGCCGGATATGGCAGAGGAACGGCACGTCCGGCAGCACCGCCGCCAGGTCGGGCACCAGCCCGCCGACCGCGATCGCGACCCCACCGCCCTGGCTGGCCCCGGTCACGGCGACGCGGCCGGCATCGACGGCCGGGTGGGCACGGGCGGCCTCGACGGCGCGGACGCCATCCACATAGAGGCGCCGGTAGTAGCTGGTCTCAGGATCGAGGATGCCCCGGGTCATGAACCCCGGGATGTGGGGGTCACCGTCCGGCGCGGGGTCGGGCGTGTCGCCGTGCAGCCAACTGCTGCCCTGGCCGCGGGTGTCCATCACCAGGTGGGCGTAGCCGGCGGCCGACCAGACCAACCAGTCGTGCGGGTTGCCCCGGCCTCCCCCATAGCCGATGAACTCGACCACGCACGGGAGGGGACGGGGCACCTCGCGCGGCAGGAGCAGCCACGCCTTGATCGGGTGGCCGCCGAACCCGTTGAAGGTGACGTCGAGGACATCCACCGTCCGCAGCCCGGCCGCGACGGGGTCGAAGCGGGCATCGAGGGGATGGGCGCGCGTCTCGGCCAGCGTCCGGGACCAGAAGGCATCGAAATCGGCGGGCTCGTGCCGCTCGGGGAGATAGTCCCGCAACCGCTCCAGCGGGAGGTCGAAGAACGTCACGAGGTCGCTCCTGGGCGCGATGTCGGAAGCGACGGTCCTCCCGGACCGACCACCGGAACCCCCGGCGTTGGCGCCGGGAACCGGGCGGCCTATGGTCTACCCTGGTTCACGTGCCGTCAAGACGCCGCCGGCGCATCTGCCGTGCTCTTGTGGCATGCGATTCGCCGATATATCGTGGAGTCAGCCGTCGTGAACAGGAGAGGATGGTGTCGGTAGCCTGGCCACCCGCCTCAGTGCTCCCGCGGCCAGGCCAGATGGCATTCGACCTCGTGGAAAGGAGCGTCTGGTGGATCTCACGCCACTCGTCAATCCTCGTGGCAAACTGGTGCGCGCGTCGCTCTTGCCCGCGCTGGCGACGATTCTGGCCTTGGTGCCCCTCGTCATCCAGAGCATGTCCGAACCGGGTTCGCCCGTGGTGGGGATCTTGGTCATCATCGGCGCACCGGCCGTTGCCTTCCTCGTGAACTGGCGATGGCCCGCGGCGACGGACAGGGACCGGGCGACGTATGCGGCCATTCCCCAGGTCTTCATCCCGCCCGCGATGGTCTGGCTCGATGTCTGGCTCGAAGTCCGAAGCGGATATCTCCTGAGGGATTCTGGCGAAGAAGCGATGGCGTACGGCATCGGACTCACGCTGGCAGCGATCGCTGGTGTCATCCTCATGGTGCTCGTCGGTGGTGCCGGACGGCTCGGCGCATGGTTAGGGACGAGATAGGCAGTCGATCCCGCCTCCGTGCACCATCCCAGATCATCGCGCATCGTGGTGGCATTCACTGGCTGATGCGTGATTGCACGGCATATGTCACGCGGCAGACGAGACTCGGCCTGCTGACGGGCAGGAAGGATCATTCTCTAATGATACACCCGCACTCCCGCCCGATTTGCTCGCCCGACTGTATCGCTGGTCCTGCGATCGATTGACGTGTGGATAGCAGGTGATCTGACCGCACGGATCGCCGGCAAAACGGTCGCTGTCGCTGGTCTGGCTCAGGCTCCCTCTCGGAGATCATGGTGCGAGCCAGATCAGGACGCTGTTAGTGACGGTAACCCGGGGTTGTCAGACATTGCTTCTCCGCGGAGCCCGTCAGGACACTCAGCAAATGAACATGCCAAATGCACAGCCGGATGATCAGGAACGCCTGGTACGTATGCTTGCGGCCTCCGGCGGTGCCGATGGTCGCCGGCTACGCCATAGCGCGACCAGGTCGGGCGATGTGCAGACTGTGCCGAAGTTGTCGGCAAGTGTCTCCAGCGCCGCCTCATGTCGGACCCGAGTCATCTCCGCGCAGCAGTCGGCCAGGGTAATGACGTGAAAGTCGCGTTGGAAGGCATCGCGGGCGGTGGAGCCGACGCAGACATCAGTCGTGAGTCCGGCGACGACGACCGTGCGAATGCTTCGCGTGCGCAGGATCGTCTCCAGCGGGGTATCGATGAACGCGCTGTAGCGATGCTTGGTGAGGACGACGTCGCCCTCGCGCGGTTCGAAGCCCGGCTCGTACTCGACATTGCGCGTCGCCTGGGTCAGCCAGGTGGCGTCGTGGCGTGGGAACTGCCGCTGCCACACCGACGAGTAGACCTCGGGCGCGACAATGATCCGCACGATGACTACCGGGACGCCGAACGCCCGCGACTCGTTGAGGAACCGACCCAGGTTGCCGAGCACCTGGTCGACGGGCGGGTACAGTGGGAGTCCGGTGAAGATGCGCTGTACGTCAACCGAAACGACGGCCGTCTGCTTGGGACCGGCCAGTGAACCGAGGTCCTGGAGCGGAACGTCCTCCATGGGCGGACTCCTTCGGGAGGGTCACCACGTGTTGATCAGGCAAACATCCTACCAAGCGACGGTGGCACGCGCAACGAATAATACGGAATCCGGGTGAACCGTTGATGTTCGATGCCAGTCGTTGCGGAGGCCCTCGTGTCCTCCCGGGCTGCGCTCGGACGGCGTTGCGGCGATCACCGGCGCTCCGATAGTCGAGTGATCATCCGGATTCCGTATAATCGTCACCTGACGCAATGTGTGGGGTATCTCACAACGCAAGCCACATTTGGGCCGAGGCAATGACCACCATAATCCATTGCCAGTGACGACGTGAGCACCGATTCTCTCTATCGCGCCGTCGCCGCCTTCGGATACCCACTCGTCACCGGGCGAGCGGCGCGGTTCCGGGCCGGGAGCAGGATCGGCCAGTTGTCGCAGAGGCAGACGAAGAGGATCGCCATCAGGCCGGTGTGGGCCAGGGTCATCAGGTAGTCCAGGCCGGAGTAGACCACCGCCGCGCCGAGCAGGGCCTGGGCCAGGATCACGACCAGGGCCAGGAGATGGGCGTCCAGCAGGCCGGGGTGGTGGTCCCGGAGTTTGAAGGCCCACCAGGCCAGGCCCGCCACCAGGAACACGCTCGCCATCGCCGCCAGGCGGTGGCTGACCACGATTCCGGCCGGGTCGGTCAGGCTCGGCTGCCAGCGGCCGTCGCAGCCCGGCCAGCCCGCGCAGGCCAGCGACGATTCCGTATGCCGCATGTAGGCGCCCAGATAGGCAACCGCGACGACCGTGACCAGAGTGAACGCGAGCAGAGCCCGGAACCCGAGGGGGACCGATTCGCCGGAGGCAGGATGGGTGATGGTCCGGGCGTGCGAGGAGGGGGCGAAGCCAACCGCCGCCTCCCCCGTGCCGCCCGCTGCCGCGTTCGCCAGAGCGGCGCCCGGCGGACCGCCGATCACCAGGCCCGTGCTGCCCGGCGTCACGCGTTCCCCCGCCGGGCGGCCGAGGACCCGCGCCACTAGCACGGTCGCCGCGAAGCAAACCAGGGAGATGCCGAAGTGGCTGGCCATCACCGCTGGCTGCTGCGGCCACATCACCGCCGCCGCACCCATCCCCGCTTGGAGCAACAGGGAGCCGACCATCAGTGCCACGAGGACGCGCAGTGCCCGGTCCCGCCAGCGGAGGACCAGGGCCCCGACGGCGACGACCGCGATGATGATCCCCTCTATGCCGGTGACGAAGCGGTGGCTGTACTCGATCGCGGTGTCGAGCGTGTAGGCGGGAATGAACTCGCCGTGGCAGAGTGGCCACGACCGGCCGCACCCCTCGCCGGACTCGGTCGTGGTGACCGTGGCGCCCATCAGCAGGACCAGCAGCATCCCGGCCGCCGCGACCACCGCCAGCCGCCGGATGATCGTCTCCCAGAGTGTCCTCATCGCCTTCTCGCCTTCGCCAGGTGACCCGGCGACGTCACGCGTATCTGCCCGTGCCGCGACGGTCCCCACCTATCCAGCGCCACTCGTCTCGTCGCCGGTCAGTATCCCACGCGGCGCCCGCCCGCCTGGCCGAGCAGGCCCGCCAGGACGCCGAAGATCAGCACCCCGTTCGGGATGTGCCAGGAGGCGGCAGCGGCGCTCTCCCGCCCGGCGTAACCCAGCCCGAGCTGGCTGGTGACCAGCAGGAGCAGCAGCGCGCTGAGGACTGCCGGGGCGATCCCCAGCACCCCCCGCCGCCAGGCCACGAAGGCCAGGCCGAGCTGCCCGATCACGATCACGAAGGTCAGGCTGCCGAGGTAGCCGTGGAGCTCGAGCAAGTTGGGGGTGATGAACCAGCCCCGCCCGGCCAGGATGGCCTGGACGAAGACGAGGACGGTCGACACCCCGACCAGCCAGCGGAAACCCCTGGCCGCCGCCACCCCGCCGCCGATGCTCTCCGGTGTCCCGGTCCGGTCGCCCGTCCGGCCACCGGGGACCGCTCCTGTCGTCTCATGCTCGATCGTCCGCATGGGTCGTCCTCCGGCCTCCGCACCGTCTCTCGGCGGGCGATCGTGCTGCTGGTGGCGGGTAGCTGCCCGGATCCCGGACGGGCCGGGCGGCCAGGCCGTCGATGCGTCAACTGTACACCCGGGCACCCCGCGGGACTCTCCGTCGCCGTCCTTGGCCGGGCGAGCATGCCCATCGTCGCCGGACCGGGGGCTACGGTGTCGCACCCATCGGAGGACCAGCCCATCTGGAAGGATGCTGCTCGCCGCGTCCGTTCACCGGACGAATGTCCAACGGGAAACGAACGTGCCGGAGCAGGGCGCGGCGAGCCGCATCCCTCCAGGGTGTCACCATCAGTGTCACCACCGGCGCCGCGAACCCTCCGAAAACGGGCGAACGGCACCGGGGTGTCCGGTGCCATTCGCGGGAGGGGGGAACGCCGGGACGCGACGATGGTCGCGGGGGATGCCGGGTCCCGGCGGTGGCGAGTGGGGCGGGTCGCCGGGCGCGTGGGGTCGCCGGGCGGCCCGTCCTTGGGTTGCCTCAGGCGATCGGGGAGCCGATCCGGGCGGTCACGTCGCCTTCCGGCTGGATAACGACGACCGAGGGCCGGGGTGGGCCGTCCGTGCCGGGCCAGGTGCTGACCGGCTGCTCGTAGGTGCCGCCCTCGCCCGGGTGCTGGACCGAGAGGAACAGCGAGCTGTTGTCCGGCGTGAAGACGGGCCCGGACACCTCGGCACCGGGCACAGCGCTGAAGAACTGCTTGACCTGACCACGCTGCTCGCCCTCGGTCGGGGCAGCGAAGAGGCCATCGTTGATGTCGAGCTTGTTTCCGTCGGTGGAGATCCAGATGTTGCCGGACGTGTCGAAAGTCAGGTTGTCCGGAGCCGAGATCGGACTGACCGGGAA
Organism: Chloroflexia bacterium; assembly: GCA_013698285.1. Lineage (GTDB taxonomy): Bacteria > Chloroflexota > Chloroflexia > Thermomicrobiales > UBA6265 > JACCVE01. The sequence goes on from JACCVE010000336.1 coordinate 6,225, forward strand.
ATCCTCGACGTCGATCCCGGCGTAGTAGGTTGCGCCCTGCTCCGGATCACCGGCCAGGATGAATATCTCCCAGGCGAACGTCTCGGCGGCGTGATCGTTGCCGTCCTCGGTGATCTCGATGATCTGCCCGTGAACGTTGTTGACCCGCGGGTTCGCGGCGTTGGTCTCGTCGAGTCCTCTCCGATTGTTATTAGTGCAGACGAGGTAGACCTTACCGCTGACCGGGTTGGTCTCGAAATCCTCGGGCCGGTCCATCTTGGTGGCACCGAGCACGTCGGCGGCCATCCGGGCGTTGATCAAGACGTCGGCCTGAGAGGCAAACCCGGCGTCCTCGGTCAGGCCGTTCTCGCCCTGGACCAGCGGCAGCCATTCTCCCGAACCGTCGTCGTTGAAGCGGGCCACGTAGAGCGTGCCCTCATCGAGCAAGGACATGTTGGCGGCCCGGTCCTCCGGGTCGTAACTGCCGGCGGTGACGAACTTGTAGGCATACTCGAAGCGCTCGTCGTCGCCGGAGTAGATGGCGACCTGGCCGCCGGGCGCGACGAACGACGTGTGCCCTTCGTGCTTGGCGCGGCCGAGGGCGGTCCGCTTCTTGGGGACGAAGGTCGGGTCGTAGGGGTCGATCTCGACGCCCCAGCCGAACCGGAACGGCTCGTTCGGCTCGGCGGTGAGATCGAAGCGCTCGTGGAACTGTTCCCACTGCCGCTCGGATGCTTCCTCGTTCAGCCCGAACCGGTCGTGCATGGCGAACCGGGGGTCATCTTCTTCCAATTGGCCGAGGTTGGCGAAATACTGCTGGAAGTTCTCCTCTCCCGTGACGATCGTGCCCCATGGGGTCTTGCCACCGGCGCAGTTGTTCAAGGTGCCAAACACCCGGGTGCCGGTCTGGTCCTCGTTGGTGATCATCAGGTCGGCCCCGGCGGCCGGACCGGTGATCT
>JACCVE010000360.1 GCA_013698285.1 Chloroflexia bacterium
GTATGGCATACATCGACGGATGTCAATATATACCCATCGGCGTCCGCGACGTGACGGGCAGGGGGAGCGCCGTGCCCCGATCCCGGGCGACCCGCTATCTTTAGCCGGCATAGGGGCGTGCGCGGACCGGGGAGCAGGACGCCACGGCACCGGGGCGGGCCGGGCTTGGGTCCCGGGAACGCCCGGGACGACGCGGGCGGCGGAGTGGGCGGAGGGGCGCGGGTGATCTTTACACGGGGATCGGAACGGCGGAAGGACGCCACGGTGGCCGGGGGCCTGGCCGACGGCGTGACCGAGGCGGTGGGGCGATCGGGGGATCGACCGCCGGCCGGGCCGGGGGGCGAGGTGCGGACCGGTTGGGAGGGCCTGATCGACCTGGCGCTGGCCGAGGACATCGGGACCGGCGACGTGACCTCGCTGGCGACGGTGCCGCCCGGCACCCATGCCCGGGCGACGCTGGTCGCCAAGGCCGAGGGGGTGCTGTCCGGGGTCGATGTGGCCGGGGCGGTCTTCCGGCGGGTCAACCCGGCCCTCGACTACCGGGTCCGGGTCGGGGACGGGTCCCGGGTCCGGCCGGGGGACCGGATCGCCGAGGTCGAGGGCCTGGCCCAGGGCATCCTGGCGGGGGAGCGGGTCGCCCTCAACCTGCTCCAGCGGCTGAGCGGCACCGCGACCCTGACGGCGGCCTTCGTCGCGGCGGTGGCGGGGACGGAGGCTAGGATCGTCGATACCCGCAAGACCACGCCGGGCCTGCGGGCGCTGGAGAAGGCGGCCGTCCGGCACGGCGGGGGCCGTAACCACCGCTCGGGCCTGGCCGACGGGATCCTGATCAAGGACAACCACCTGGCCGCGGTCGGCGGCGCGGACCGGGTGACGCGGGCGGTGCAGCGGGCGATGGCGGTGGCCCCCCACACCCTGCGGGTCGAGGTCGAGGTCACCACCCTGGCCGAGGTCGAGGAGGCGGTGGCGGCCGGGGCCGACACGATCCTGCTCGACAACATGGACCTCCCGACGATGCGGCAGGCGGTGGGACTGGTCGCCGGGCGGGCCCGGCTGGAAGCGTCCGGCGGCGTCCGCCTGGAAACGGTGCGGGCGATCGCCGAGACCGGCGTCGACCTGATCTCGGTCGGGGCCCTGACCCATCCCGCCCCGGCCCTGGACATCAGCCTGGAGTTCGCGCTGGGCTGACGGCGTCCGCCGTGCCCGCCGAAACCAATTCGGAGGTTACCATCATCTCGCAGGGGCGCCGCTCGCTGCGCCCAGTAGCTAGCAACGCGGTTCGATTCGGAACGCACCTTCCCAGTGAAGGGCGCAGCAAGCGGCGCCCCTGCGAGATGTTCGTCGTTTGGCGAACATCCCCGCCAGCGAATGGGTGGCCGGGCCCGTGTCAGGCCGAGGCGCCCGCGTAGCGGCGGACGCCGCGGGTCCAGAACCAGCGGGAGAGGGCGAGCAGGACGACGGCCAGGGCGACCGCGCCGAGCAGGGTCGGGAGCGAGAGGCGGCCGACGAGGCCGCTGGCGGGGATGGTGATCGCGAAGGCGATCGGGACGACGAACGTCAGGGTGGCCCGCATCCAGGGCGGGTAGATGCCGACCGGCCAGCGGCCCGCCTCGTACATCCCCTGGAAGACATAGAGGATGTTGTCGACCCGGACGACCCAGAAGGCGGTGGTGACCAGGATCAGTAGGAATGCGTAGATGATCGTCACTCCGGCGACCAGGGTGATCCCGAACCCCGCCACCTGGCCGGGCCCGACGCGGTCCCCCAGGCGGACCAGGGCGATCCCCACGATCGCGATCCCCAGCCCCAGGTCGATGCAGCGCCAGACCTCCACCTGGCGGATGCTGACCAGCACCTGGGCATCCTCCGGTTTGGTCAGCAGGTAGTCCAGCGTCCCCTGCTGGATGTCCTGCACGAACCGGGACAGGCTCGGCACGAGGACCAGGTTCACCAGCCCGCCGACGATGAAGTAGACCCCCACCAGGGCCAGCAGCTCGTCCCGGCCCCACCCTCCCAGGTCGTCGGTCTGGGCGAAGACGACCCCCAGCCCGGCCAGGGCGGTCCCCAGCCCGACCAGCGACCGCAGCATCTGGAGCCAGAAGTTGGTCCGGTACTGCAGTTCGTTCAGGATGTTGAGCCGCAGGAAGACCCACACCAGGCGCGGGTAATGAGACGAGGGCATCGGCCGGTTCCTCCCCGGGTCGCGCGCGGCGCCCGTCCAGTCGTGTCGGGCGGGCCGGATCGGTCGCCGAGCGGGTCGGATGGCCCGGCCGTGACGATGGCCGGTGTCAGCCCGGCGGCATGGCGTCGGCCCGGTCGGCGCCGTCACGGCGTCGGTGTCCCGATCAGGCCCCGACCGCGCCGTAGCGACGGACCCCCGACCGCCACATCACCCGGAGTAGCAGCAGGCCGAGGCCCAGCCACAGCGCCTGCATCCCGAGCCCGACCAGGGTCTCCCGCGGCGTCAGCCGGCCCAGCAGCAGCTCCACCGGGAACGAGACCAGCCACCGGAACGGCAGGACCGAGGCCGCCACCCGCACCGGCGCCGGGAACAGGTCCAGCGGCGCGATCTGGCCGGTCAGGAACACCGTCACCACCGCGTAGGTCTGGTTGATCGCCGACATCCGCGTCACCCAGAACGCGAGCAGCGACACGGTCCAGTCGATCACGAACCGGGCCAGGTAGGCCAGCACGAGCGCCGGCACGAACGCCGCCACCGCCCAGCCGGGCGGGGAGAGCCGGGCGTCGAAGGCGACACCGAGCAGGGCCGCGATCGGCAGCAGCACGACCAAGGTCAGCGCCTTGTACGTCACGTTCTCGCCGACATCGTTGTGGATCGGGTGGATCGGCCGCAGCAGCAGCGGCGAGAAGTGGCCCTCCCGGACCTTCCACTCGGCCCCGTCCACGACCCAGGTGAAGGTCAGTTGGTTGACGATCATCAGGACCAGGAAATAGGCCGCGAACCCGCCCGCGTCGTAGCCGCCGACGCTGCCGCCCTGACTCCCGGCCACGGTCGTCCAGACCACCAGGTACATCAGTGGCTCCAGGACCAGGCCGATCATCCAGATCAGCATCGTCACCCGGTACTGGAACATGATCGCGAACCCGGTCGCCGTCCGGGCCCGGTAGAAGTCCACCAGGTGGGCGGGACCGCCCCGGTTCATCCCGCACCCCCCGTCGCGTCCCGGCCGTCGCTGGTCCCCCCTGCCCCGGCGGGCACGTCCCCGGCCGACCCGTCGCTGGCCAGACCGGACCTGGCCGGACCGGACCTGGCCGGACCGGACCCGTCGAGCCAAACCCTCGCCGTGTGCGTGCTCCCCACCCTGTCCATCCCCGGCGCCACCGTGACGGTCCCGGCACCGTCCGGTCCCGCCAGAGCCGCGCCGTCCAGGCTGTCCAGCACCGGGGCCGCGCCGTCCGCGCCGGTGACCGTCGAGGTAGTGCCAAGGGAATGGCTCGCGCCCGCCGTCATGCCACCCGTCCCCCCGGCCGGGCGCGCGGTCCCGACCCTGGTGGGAGCCCGTCGCCCCCCGGTGTCGGCCCTGGCCCCGTCGCTCCCGGCGGCGCCAGACGGCAC
>JACCVE010000372.1 GCA_013698285.1 Chloroflexia bacterium
GCCCAGGGGTTCTTGGACGCGTTCCAAGACGGTGACCGGGCCATCACGGCCTACCGCGACCACGCCCACGCCCTGTTCCTGGGCAGCGACCCCAAGTCGGTGATGGCCGAGCTCTACGGCCGGGCCACCGGCCTGGTCGGCGGCAAGGGGGGGTCGATGCACCTCTTCGATGTCGCCAACGGCCTGATGGGCGGCTACGGCATCGTCGGCGGGCATATTCCCCTCGGCGTCGGGATGGCCTATGCCCAGCGCTACCAAGGCTCCGAGAACATCGTCCAGCTCTACCTCGGCGATGGCTCGATGCACAATGGCGCCTTCCACGAGGCCGCCAACCTGTCCGGCCTGTGGGGCCGGGACGGCCTGAACCCCTGCCTGTTCATCATCGAGAACAACCAATATGGGATGGGGACCAGCGTCGAGCGGTCGACCGCGATGACCGACCTGGGGGCCAAGTTCGATTCCTACGCCATCGAGCACGAGCGAGTCGACGGGATGGACGTGGTGGCGGTGATCGAGTGCGCCCACCGCGTCGTCCAGCGGGTCCGGGAGACGGGCAAGCCCTACGCCGTCGAGGCGATGACCTACCGCTTGGTCCCCCACGGCGCGGGCGACTTCCTCGAACGGTACCGGACCAAGGACGAGATCGCGGAGTGGCGGGAACGGGACCCGATCGGCATCTTGGAGCGGCGAACGCTGGAGGCGGGCGGCGCCGAGGACGATCTCGTGGCGGCCCGGGCCGAGGCCAAGGCGGTCGTCGAGGCGGCGGTGGCCTTCGCCGACGAGAGCCCGGAGCCGGACATCTCCACCCTGCGGACCGACGTCTACGCCGACCCCGCCGATGTCCAGGGATAGGGTCGTCCCGTCGCCGGCCCCCGGCCGGCACGGCACCCTCGATCGACCTGGACCACGACCCCTCACCCCGAGAAAGGACCCCCCGGCATGGCTGTGATGACCTATCGCGAGGCCCTCAAGGCCGCGATGGTCTCCGAGATGGAGCGCGACGAGTCGGTCGTGATGCTCGGTGAGGACATCGGCGTCTACGGCGGCACCCACCTGATCACCGACGGCCTGATCGACCGGTTCGGGCCGAAGCGGATCATCGACACCCCGATCGCCGAGGGCGGCTTCACGGGGGCGGCGATCGGGATGGCGATGCTCGGCATGCGTCCGATCGTGGAGATGATGACCTGGAACTTCTCGTTCCAGGCCTCGGACCAGATCATCCAGAACGCGGCTAAGCTGCGCTACTTCTCGGGCGGCCAGGTGTCGGTGCCGATGGTGATCCGGGGTCCGAACGGGGGCGGCGTGCAGCTCTCGGCCCAGCACACCCACAGCCTGGAAGGGTTCTACGGCCACTTCCCGGGCCTGAAGGTGGTGTCACCGGCCACGCCGGCCGACGTCAAGGGGATGATGATCAGCGCGATCCGGGACCCGGACCCGGTGATCTTCCTCGAAGCCGGGGCACTCTACGGCACCAAGGGCGAGGTCCCCGACGAGGACGAGGCGGTCCCGTTCGGGCAGGCCCGGGTGGTCCGGGAGGGCACCGACGTGACCCTGATCGCCTACGGGCGGCAGGTGAACCTGCTGCACCGGATCGCGGATACGCTGGCGGAGAAGGAAGACGTCAGCGCCGAGGTCATCGACCTGCGCTCGATCCGCCCGTTCGACGAGGCGACGATCGTGGCCTCGGTCCGGAAGACGAACCGGGCGGTGGTGGTGCAGGAGCAGTGGCGCTGGTTCAGCGTCGCCAGCGAGGTGGCGGCGATCATCCAGGAGCAGGCCTTCGACGACCTCGATGCCCCGGTGGAACGGGTCAGCGGTGAGGAGGTCCCAGCCCCCTACGCCCGGAACCTCGAACTCGCCGCCTTCCCGGGCGAGCAACAGATCATCGACGCGGTCCACCGCGCGCTGTACCGGAGGACCTAGCGATGCCGAACGTGATCATGCCGAAGATGGGCGATGCCATGGAGGAAGGTACCCTCCTCAAGTGGCTCAAGGCCGAGGGGGATGACGTCGCCGAGGGAGACCCGATCGCCGAGATCGAGACCGACAAGGTGACCCTGGAGATCATGGCCGAGAACGCCGGCACGCTCAGCGAGCGGATCGCCAGCGAGGGTGACAGCGTGCCCGTCGGCGAGCCGATCGCGGTGATCCTGGGCGCGGGTGAGACGGCCGAGGCCCGCCAGACCCCGGCCACCGGGACCGCCCAAGTGGCCGCCGCGACGCCGCAGGTCGCCGAGGAGGTGCCGCGGGCGATGATCGACGGGGCGAGTGATGGCACGCCCGACGGGTCGGGCTCGGGAGCGGCGACGACCGGCACGATGCCTCGTCAGGCGGATCAGCCCGCCACGCGGGACACCGAGGACGAAGCGACGGATGAGGGGTCGATCCTCCCCTCCCCCGCCACGGCCGCGTCGAACGGCGCCGCCCCGGATGCTACCGCACCGGATGGCGCCAGATCAGCCCCGGTTCGGGACGCCGGCGAGCGTCTGCGGGCCTCGCCCGTGGTCAAGCGACTCGCGGCCGAGCACGAGATCGACCTCCGGCAAGTGACCGGGACCGGGCCGGGCGGCAGGATCGTCAAGGACGACGTGATGCCGTTCGTCACCGGGGCGAAGCCGAAGCCGGCCGCTCGTCCGGCGCCCGCTCCGGCCCAGGCTGCCGCCCCCACTCCGGTGG
>JACCVE010000394.1 GCA_013698285.1 Chloroflexia bacterium
GACCCGTCGAACCGTGCTCGCCAGCGCCGGTGGTCTCGGTTTGGCCCTGGCTACCCAGTTCCGCTCGGTGATTGCCCAGGAGGCCACCCCGATGACCACGCCGCCGGTCGCCAACCATGACGGTGGGCCAAGATGCACCAAAGTCTCGCTCCGAGTCGGCCGCATCATCGAAGCGTCGGAGACCATGTCGGTCACGGTCTGGAACGCCATATACTCCACCATGACCCCGGTCCCGGGCTACAGCTCGGGTGGCAAGCGCCTCGATCGGGACACCGTCGCCGATGACGCACTATCTCGGCGACCAACGAGAACAGGAGGATAGGAGATGGCAAAGGTGATCGGCATGGTCAAGGGTTGGCTGGCCAAGCTGCGTGGCGGGAGTGGGACAACCCAGAAGAAGCCCTAACAGCACCCCCACCGGAGGGGCCCTACGCCGACCAGACGCCCGGGGAGTTAGGGAGGAGACGGTCCATGGTCGAATTGTCGATCTCCGCCGAGGGCATCTTTGGCTTGACCTTGCCGGACTGGAAACAATGGTCCACACCGTGGAAGACCGGGGCTTCGCCGGCCTCTATCTCTCCGACCATTTCCTGCTGATGGCCCCTCCCGACCAGCCCTCGGTCGAACTCCTCGTTGCCCTGACCTACCTGGCCGACCACACGGAGCGGGTCCGCTTCGGTCCGATGGTCGCCCCCCTCTCGGTCCGGGATCCCGTCATGCTGGCCCGGCAGGCCGCCGCCCTCGATGACCTGAGCGGTGGTCGCATGGTCCTGGGCGTCGGGACCGGCTGGATGGAGCGGGAGCACACGATGTTTGGGTACGAGCTGGGGGATACGCCCACTCGTTTCACCCGCCTGCAAGAGGGGCTGGAGGTCGTCACCCGTCTGCTCCGCTCGGAGGTGCCCGTCAGCTTCGACGGTCGGTTTTTCCGGTTACGGGAGGCCGTGCTCCCCGGCCCTCGTCGGCCGGGTGGTCCGCCCATCATGATCGGGGGCAGTGGTCCCCAGCGGACATTACCGCTCGTGGCTCGCTTCGCCGGCGTCTGGAACGCCTAGGGGGTCAGTCCGGAGCAGGTGCGGGAGCGCTCCGAGCTGCTGGACGGCCTGCTGCAAGCGGCCGGACGGCGACCCGAGGACGTGCGCCGGACGCTGAACGTGCCGATCGTGTGTGGTCGTACGGAGGCGGAGCTCGAGGCCCGGCTGCGTGGCGCCCGACGCTTCGGTGGATGGTGAGACCTGTCGACCGCCGAGCTGGTCGCCCGGTTACGTGGCTGGCCGGGGCTCGTAGGGACGCCGGAGGAGGTGGTCGATCAGATCCGGGCATACGAGGCAGCCGGGATCAGCGAGATCACGATGCAATGGGCGACGCCGGACGACGTCGAAGGGCTGGAGGTCCTGGCGACAGAGGTGCTGCCGCATCTGTGATCCACGAGCAAGAGAGATGTCACGGGGGCGGTCGCAACGGCGAATCCTCAACCCGGCAGGTCGACTTCTCGACGGTCCACTCCACTGATGATCTCGACCCCGGTGATATGTGCCCCGATCGGTTGGGGTTGCTCTCGACCATCCTGGCGGCCGGGCTGATCGTCTACCACCCGGAGGCCGTCCGGAAGGCGAATAGCTTCGGGGCAATCTCGCTCGGCCAAGGATGGCCACGGGCGCTGGCGTCACGATCATGAGGGAGTGTGCCGCTGGCAGGCCGGACAGATCACCGAATCCCATCAACACCGATGACGGGTCAGGCTTGTCTACTGGCATGGTCCCGGTTGCCTCTGTACTGAGGAGGACCGAATCCGGCCGCCCTCACGGTCGATCCCGAGACGGGTGCTGGCCGTGGTGCCCCAATCCCGACAGTCACTCATGAGAATCTCGCCAGGAGTGACGCGGCTGCCAGCCAAGCAGGCGAGCCGCCTGTCCAGTGGCGAAGCCTGATGCGGTCCCCGAGATGGGCGCTCGGAGTTCCGTTTCCGGCAGGTGGCGACGGATCAGTTCTTCGGTAGGGGCGGCACCAAGGGTATCGGCAG
>JACCVE010000421.1 GCA_013698285.1 Chloroflexia bacterium
CCCTCATCATGCCCGATCACCATGTCCCGGACCCGGTCCGGGATGGCCCCTATACTTTCCGGATGGGTCGACGCGCGCCAGGCGGGCCGTGTCGAGGGCAGGACGGTCATGCCGCCGGTGGGCGGACGGGAGCGGGTGTGGCGGGAGCGGATATCCGGCGGTTCTCCGCCGACCAGGGCGGGGCGATGCGCAGCTTCGCGGTGGGCACCGTGGCCGGGGGGATGGCGGCATTGGCCAACGCCCTGCTCGCGCCGACGCTGCTGCTGGCGGTGTTCGTCGCCCAGCTCTCGAACTCCTATGTGCTGGTCGGGATGGTCGCCGCGATCGGGGCGGCCGGATTCGCCGTCGGGTCGCTGATCGCGGGGTGGGCGGTGCGGGGGCGGCGGAAGCTCCCCTGGTTGATCGGAGCGTCGCTGGTCCGGGTCGCGGCGATCGCGCTGCTGGCGTTCGTCGTCGCCGACGCCGACCAGCTCGGCGACGACCAGATCTTGCAAGCCTTCTTCATCTGCTACGCCACCTACGTCGTCGCGGCCGGGTTCGGCGCCGCGCTGGCCACGGACGTGGCGGCCCGGGCGGTCGCGCATGGCCAGGCCGGTCGCTTCTTCGCGGTCCGGGGGGTCGTGGCGGGGATCGTGTCGCTGCTGGCGGCCTGGCTCGTCTGGGCCCGGTTCGAGGGAGGCTTCAACTTCCCGGACAATTACACCGCCCTCTTCACGGTGGCGGCGGTGGCCCTGGGGATCACGGTGTTCTTCGAGGCCCGGCTGGCCGAACCGGGTCGGTTAGCCGGGGCACGACCGGCGGGCGGTGGCGGCGGGGTGGGCCTGGGAGATAGGGCGTTCCGCTCGTTCGTCCCCTTCGGCGTCCTGCTCGGGGCGGCGGCGGTGGCCGACCCGTTCTACATCCTATACGGGTTCCGGGAACTGGGCCTGCCGCCGGTCGTGGTCGGGGGGTACCTGGCGACCCTGCTGGCCAGCCGTCTCCTCACCCGGCCCCTGTGGGCCGCGCTGGCGCGACGGTCCGGGACGCGGGTGACGTTCCAGGCGGCGGCGCTGTTGCGGATCGTGATGCCGCTGGTCGCATTGTCGTTGCCCTACCTGACCGAGACGGAGCTGTGGCGAGAGCGGGCGACCGATCCCCGGGCGACCATCTGGGCATTCGGCCTCGTCTTCGCCCTGGCCGGGGCGGCGGGGGCGGCGCAGTCGGTGGCGAGTTGGACCTTCCTGACCGCGATCGCCCCGGCGGGGCGACGGGCGCTGTTCGTCGCGCCGGCGAACGTGATCCTCGGGATCGTGGCCCTGGTCCCGATCGCCGGCGGCTGGGCGATCGAGCGCTGGGGGTTCGAGGAACTGCTGCTGGGGACCGCGACCCTCGCCCTGGCCGCGGTGGTGGCGAGCGGGGCGCTGGCGGAGACGGCGGCGGTGGGCAGGCCGATGGCGAACGCCTGGGCATTGAGGCGGGCGCGAGAGGCATAGGCCGGAGCGTGCCCCGATCCGCCGGACGGGCGACGCGGCGATGCATAATGATCGCCCGCCGCGTCGATCAATAGATCGGTAGGGGCGCCGATCGCTGCGCCCTTCTCAGGGACAATTCGCTGAATCTCAACATTCATCAGGCTGGAGGACGCAGCGAGCGGCGCCCCTATAGGCTCTTGCGCAGGTCGCCGGCATCCGGGAGTCGGACATTTCGCGCGGCCCGGCGTGAGCCCTACTCTCCGGCGCCCTGCTCCACGGACAGGTCCTCGTCGTCACCGACGACGACGGTGCGGCTCTGTTCGCGGAGGAATTGCTGGACGTAGTAGGGGCCGAGGCCGCCCTTGCCGGAGGAGCCGCTGCCCTTCCAGCCACAGAACGACTGGCAACCGGGCCAGGCGCCGGTGGTCGCGCCGCCCTTGCGATTGGCGTAGACGACACCGGCCTCGATCGTGTCGAAGAAGCGCTCGATCTCTCCCGTGTCCTCGGTGAAGATGCCGGCAGTCAGGCCGTATTCGGTGTCGTTGGCCAACCGGAGGGCTTCGTCGAGGCTATCGACCGGGGCGACGACGATCAGGGGAAGGAACAACTCGCGGCGGAAGAGGTCGTGGTCGACCGGCAGGCCGTCGATCACGGTCGGGGGGAGGAAGGTGCCACCGTCGTAGTCGGTCCCGGTGAGGCGGGTCCCGCCGGTGCGGATGGTCCCCTCCCCCACCCCGGCGACGGCCTCGTCGTATCGCTCGATCGCCCGCTCGTCGATCACGGGGCCGAGGTAGGTGTCGCGGTCGGTCGGGTCGCCCACCTTGAGCTCGGCGGCTCGGGCGGTCAGGCGGGTGATGAAATCGTCGTAGACCGGCCGCTCGACGTAGACGCGGGAGCACGCCGAGCACTTTTGGCCGGAGTACCCGAAGGCGGACCGGGCGACGCCCTCGACCGCCTTGTCCAGGTCGGCGTGGCGGGTGACGATCGCCGGGTTCTTACCGCCCATCTCGGTGATGCACGGCTTGGGAAAGTCGGTGCTGAACTCCTTGAAGAGGTCCATCCCGACCTCTTTCGAGCCCGTGAAGATCACCCCATCCACGTCCGGATGGCGCGTCAACGCCGCCCCAACC
>JACCVE010000430.1 GCA_013698285.1 Chloroflexia bacterium
GCTCTGGGTGGCGGGGCTGACGCGCATCGGCGAACCCTTCACGACGCTCATGGACGATATGGGAACGCCGGCCCCATAGCGGCCTCGCCGCCCGAGCGGACGGGGCTGACGCCGGCACGCGGTGGCCCGCGGCGGCGGTCGGGACGCAGGAGCGTTTCGGCCGCGGGCACTCCCTCGCGTACGCTCATGCCTTCGTCCAGTTCGTCCCGCTCCCTTAGAGGAGTCCCGGCTTTCAGTCGTTCACTCTAGATACGGAGAATGCCATGTGCGCCGAACCGGCCCCTGACCTCGACATGGACAAGATCCACACCTTCGCGTTCAAGGTCCTCGGTGACTTCACCGCTGCCCAGATGGGTACCCTGAGCGTGATCGCCGACCGCCTCGGCCTGTGGGCTCACCTTGCCGAGGCTGGCCCAGTCTCCAGCGCCGCATTCGCCGAACGCGCCGGCATCAACGAGCGCTACGCCCGCGAGTGGCTCTCGGCGATGGCCTGTCATGGCTACATCGAGTACGACGACGGGGCGAAGCGCTTCTCGATGACCCCGGAGCAGGCATTCTGCCTGGTGAACCGGGATAGCCCTCTCTACCTCGGCAGCCTGTTCGGCATGGCCCCCACCTCCTGGTCCAACGTGGACCTCCTGACCGAGTCCTTCAAGCACGGCGGTGGCGTGCCGCAGGAGCGGTTTGGCAACGAGTTCTGGTGCGGGTTCGAGCGCTTTACCCGGACGGGGTTCCGCAACAATCTCGTCCAGGACTGGATCCCGGCCATGCCGGAGGTCGACGCCACGCTGCGCGCGGGTGGATCGGTCGCCGACGTGGGCTGCGGCAACGGCCAAGCGCTGCTCTTCCTGGCCCAGGGATACCCGGCGGCGACGCTGGTCGGCTTCGACAACTACGCCCCGGCGATCGAGGCCGCCAACGAGAATGCCCGTGCGGCCGGGTTAGCTGACCGCGTGCGCTACGAGGTCCGCGATGTGACCCAGGGCATCCCCGGCTCGTACGACCTGATCACGACCTTCGATGTCGTCCACGACATGCCGCGTCCCCGCCCGGCGATGCAGGAAATTCATAAGGCACTGAAGCCGGACGGGACGTACTTCGTGCTGGAGTTCAACTTCTCCAGCGACCTCCAGAGCAACATCGACCACCCGCTCGGGATCGGGGCCTTCGGCTACTCGGCGAGCACCAACTACTGCATGACCCAGGCGCTGGCAGTCGGCGGTGAGGGGACCGGGACGTGTATGGGCGAGGAGAAGGCGAGGGAGCTGGCCGCCGAAGGGGGGTTCACCCACTTCCGGCGGATCGACTTCCCCAACAACCCCTTCAACCTCTTCTTCGAGATCCGCTCCTGAGCGGCCACTGGCCCGTCCCGGTAGCCATGATCCGGGGCGGGCCGCGACGTCGCGGCTCGCCCCGGACGCGCCGGCCCTGCCTGGTCATCGAGCGCGCGTGGGAGCGATATCGCGGGAGGCGGCGCGCCGTATCGGTATCTCCGATCCGCAGGTCGCTCGCAGTTGGCCTGATGCGGACCGGCGAGCGGCTTCGGCGCGTCGTTTCGTCGCTGTCAGGTTCCTCCTCTCCGTCCCCGTCACGAGCCGGTCGTCGGGCCGGGACGAGTTGCCGAACCGGAACGTCTCGGGTGTGATACGGAATCCGGCTGACGGGCCGACCCGCCGGCCGCCCTGGCGACCGGAACGGGCGCCGTGATGGCTCGGGAGGACCGCGTGTACCGGCGACCCGGTCGTTGACCGATCATCGACGGTCCCCCCCCGGATCCGGTGTTATGAGGGCGAGGTGGGCCTCTCGCCCCGTATCACGAGTCCAGCGGCGGTCGCGACCCGGAGGACATACGCGGTCGCCGTGGACACGATGTCGGCGGTCGTGATCGTCCCGGGCGATACCGACCGCGTCGCGGCGTCGAGGACGGTCACCCCGGCGGCCGGGGCGTCGCCGTCCAACATCGCCGCCAGACCGGCGATCGGCACGCGCAGGAGGGCGGCGAGTTCGGCCGGGTTGGGGACGTACTCGGTCAGGGGTCGGTCGTCGCGGAGGAGATAGACATCCTGGAGCTCGCGGTCGGTCACGCCCCGGGTAGGGTCGGCGTTCGTCACCCGGCGCTGGCCGAGCGAGTGGAGACGGGCGGGGTCGGGGACGATCCCGATCTCCTCCTCCGCCTCGCGCAGCGCCCCGGCGAAAGTCTCACCGGCCCGGTAGTGGCCCCCGACGGTGACGTCGAGCAGGCCAGGATGGGTGTCCTTTCCCACCCCCCGGCGCTGGACGAGGAGAAAGGCCACTCCGTCCGGGCCTACCCCCGCGATCCAGATGTGCAGCGCCCGGTGCCAGTCCCCGTCGCGGTGGACGGCATGCCGTGCCTTCACCACCCCGGTCGGCGTGCCGTCCTCACGGAGCACGTCGAACGGCTCATCGGGGTCCTGGGCAAGGTCGGATGACGCCA
>JACCVE010000450.1 GCA_013698285.1 Chloroflexia bacterium
GGTTGTGTCGCCTCAACGGTGAGGAGCTTGCGGCAGGTGTTGGCCGTCTTGGGGTGGGCGACGGCGGCCCCCTGCCGCAGCAGCGCGGCGACCTCCCGCTGCACCGGGGCGAGGGCCGGGGCCAGGGCCGGGGCCAGGGCCAGGGCCGGAGCCGGGTCCCGCTGGGCCGAGACGGGCCGCGCCCCGCGTTTCCCACCACCTGCGCGGCCTGCGGTGCCGCGACGACGTTGCCCTTCGAGCCCAGGCCGGGCCGCCCGTCCTATTGCAGGGCGTGCTTCGGCCAGCATCGCCAATCCGCACCGCCACACCGGCCGCGGCGCTGACGCCGCCGACGTCTCGGTGACCCGGGTCTATCCATTGGCACTCTGAGGAGCGTTCGCGATGCGATTCCCGCGAAGCCTGTCCACGCGGTGGCGCGATGGGGCGGCGTCCGCCCGGGGGGCGATGGGCCGCTACCGGGCTTTCGGCCAAGACCGTGACGCCACCCGCCTGCTGGGGGCGGGCATCCTCTCCGCCACCGGCGACTGGCTCAACACCGTCGCCCTGATCGCCCTAGCGTTCGATTTCGGGGACGGCCTGTTCGGCGTCGGCGGCCTGCTAACGCTGCGGATGCTGGCCCGGCTCCTCCTCCAGGGACCCGCCGGGGCGATCGTGGACCGGTTCCCCGGCCGGCGCCCCCTGCTCGCGGCCGAGATCGTGATGACGGTGATCGCGGCCGCCTTCTCCCTGCTCCTGATCTTCCCCAGCCTGTGGCTGGCCTACGCACTGGTCGTGGCTCTGGAAGCCGTCAACACCCTGGCCCGGGCGGGCTTCATCGTCCGCCTCCTGGCCGTTGTCGCCCCCGGCCACCGTCCGGCAGCGAACGGGCTCTACGCGATGGGCCTGACCATCTCCCAGTCGGCCGGGGCGGTGTTCGGCGGGATCGTCTACACCTGGCTCGGGCCCCTCCCCCTGTTCATCGCCAACGCCCTCACGTTCGCGGTCGTCGCCGCCGTCCTGCTGCGGATCCGGGAGGGCCGGGCGGTCGTCCCCGACGGCGAGGCCGCCACCCCGGGCCCGGCCCCGGCGGACACGGTCGCGGCCCGCCCGATCGGCTATGCCAGCCTCTTGCGGCGACGTGACGTCGCGACCTACGTGGCGATGACCATCCCGGTGGCGGCCACGATCCAGAGCACGATCGTCTTCTTCATCGTCCGGGCCAACGCGTTCGACCTGGGCGACGGCGGCACGGGCGTGTTCTTCGCGGCGACGGCGGTCGGGTTCTTCTTCGGCGGCGCGATCGCCGGGGCGGGGATCTACACCGGCATCCGCTCGCTCTACCTCGTCGCGGCGGCCGAGGTGGTCGGGGTGATGGCCCTGGTCTTCTATGGCGCGGTGGACACGCTGGCCCTGGCGCTGGTGATGCTGTTGCTGGCGGGGATCGCCTCGGAGATTTCCGAGGTGCCCGCCCTCAGCTACTTCCAGCATGTCCTGCCGGAGGAGATCTTCGGCCGCTTCTACGCCCTATTCAGCCTCGCCGCCGCCGCCGGGAGCCTGATGGGCCTAGCCCTCTCCCCCGTGCTCCAACCCCGGATCGGCCTGGTCCCGGCCCTGCTCGTCGTGGCCGTCCCGGCGATCCTGGCGGCAGGGTTCATCGTGGCCTATGCCCGCTCGCACGAGGCCTCGCGGGGCGTCGACCACGATGGGCAGATGCGGAGGATATTGGGAGCTTGAGTCGAGCGGTTCACCCGACGGCGTCCGCCGCACCGGCCTGACGAGCGATCGATCGGTTCGTTGCCAACCAACGTGGTGATGCTGACGCCGGATGGCCGACAGCCCTCATCATCGTGGTCAGGAACGACGGGAGAACACGAGCCCCCCCTACAACGGGCGGGAGTGCCCCGAGCTTGCCAGCGCGGAACACGGGCACCATAGGGGGTGCCATCGCGACGGGACGCCGCTGGGGACTGCCCTGGGGCCGAGATGCCTCGGGGCCGCGTATCATGGCCGCACCTGGGGCGAGGGATCCGCAGCGGTGGTGGTGCCGATCGGGGACGATCGGTCCCGTGCCGGGTT
>JACCVE010000452.1 GCA_013698285.1 Chloroflexia bacterium
CGTCCTCCTCTTCGGCATGGGCAACCCGGACCAGCCGGACGGGTTCGACAAGACGGTCGACGAAGACTGGATGATGTCCACCGTCGAGCGTCTCGTCGATCGGGCACCGGCCTTCGAGGAGGCGGCGGTCCGGCGCGGCTGGGCGGGCTTCTACGAGGTCACTCCGGACGACAACCCCCTCCTCGGCTTCGTCGGCGAACCGGCCGGCCTGGCGGTCGCGGCGGGGTTCAGCGGCCACGGGTTCATGCAGGGTCCCGCCATCGGCACCTGCATCGCCGACCTCGTGATCAGCGGCGAGAGCCGGACGATCGACATCACCCCGTTCCGGCCCTCACGGTTCGCCGAGGGCGCCCTGGCGCGGGAACACAATGTCATTTGACCGTACGGCGGGCGACGGGACGGGAACGGTGGTCACGCGAGCGATGACCCACGCGGCGGACGAGGGCGGGCGACGATGAACGAGGACGAGATGAGCGGGCCGGCCGACGAGGAGGACGCATTCGACGATCCGGCCTATGCCGACGACCTCGAGGACCACGCCAGCCACAATCTCCAGGCCCTGGTCGCCGCCACGATGGCCTTCCTCGGCGAGCGGCAGATCCCGACGGGGGCGTGGACGACCTTCCTCGGCGAGCGCTTCGCCCGGGATTGGGAGACGGACGAGCGGTTGGACCCCGAGGCGTTCCTTGATGGGATGCTGATCAATCTCCAGACGCTCGGAGCCGTCGCCGTGGAGACCGACTTCACCTCGCGGCCGGTCACCGCGACCTTGACCGGTTTCCCCGATCCGGAGATCTGTGCCGCGTTCGATGTCCCCGTCGCCACCGTGGCGTCCTATCTCGACACCGCATCGGCCGCTGCTGCCCGCCACGGTTTGGGCTGGTCGTGGCGGCTGGACGGCGAGCGGCTGGTCGTCTCGGTGGCGGGGACGTCGTAGGGCGATGGCGATCACCGTGGGGGTGGCCCGGGTCGGACTGCACCTCGGCGAGACGACCTCGCTCAAGGACAAGCGGCACGTGGTCCGGTCGATCACGACCCGGGTCCGCAACCAGTTCAACGTCGGGATCGCGGAGGTCGAGGACCTGGACGACCTCCGCTTCGCCACCCTGGCCATCACCTGCGTCAGCAACAGTGCTCCGCACGCCGGCGAGATGCTGGCGACCGTGATCGCCTTCATCGAGCGCCGGGTCGAACAGGGCGTGGTCTCCGAGATCGATACCGAATTGATCCCCTGGTCCTGACCCGGGGGCGGGCCAGGACCAGGGGAGGTCAGGCGCGAGGCGTCACGCCGTGGGCGGGGAGGGCAGGGGTTGCCGCGTGGAGGGCTCGCCGGCGGGCGTGTCCTGGACTGGCTGGCCCTGGTCGTCCTCGCCGACGGGTACGTCGATCACCCCGCCGCCGGTCACCGGAGTGACGTTACCCTCTGGCGGGGTGTACCGGAACACGGCACTCAGGTTCGCGTCGGTGATCAGGAGGGAGCCGTCGCCGTCCATCGTGACGCCGACCGGCCCGTCCAGGGCCACGTTGTTGATGGTCCCGACGCTCCGGATCAGGGTCCCGGCCGTGTCGTAGACCTCGATGGTGCCGCTGTCCTTCGACGCCAGGTAGAGGGCGCCGTCCGGACCGAACGCCAGGTAGGGTTCGAAGTAGGACGCGGCCTGCTGCCAGGCGGCCACGGGCCAATTGGTGACGGGCGTGCCGTCCGGCCGGAAGACGGAGACGCGGGCATTCCCGGAATCGGCGACATAGACCAGGTCGTCGGGGCCGATGGCGATGCCGACCGGCTCCAACAACCGGCCCGGCTCCGACCCCCAGCCTCCGAACGCCCTTCGGAACGTGCCGTCCAGGCCGAACACCTGGACGCGCTCGTTGCCGGTATCGACGACGTAGATCTCGTCCCCGAAGACCGTGACGTCCCGCGGGCCGTAGAACAGCCCCGGAGACTCTTCCAAACGGGCCGGATCGTCCCCGGTGTCCGTCTGCTGCCCCGGCTGGCCGATCTCGCGGGCGACCGTGCCGTCCGGTCCGATGCCGATGACGCGGTGGCTCCAGGTATCGGCGACGAGGACGACCCCGTCCGGGGCGACCGCGATCCCGGCCGGCCCGGAGACTACCCCGGCCGCGTTCGTGAACGAGCCGAGTTGGATCGAGCTGCCCGATTCGGTGTTCCCCCAGGAACCGGCGTACGCGCCCGAGGCATCGAACAGGTCGACTTCCAGATTGCCCGAGTCGACGAGGTAGACCGTCCCGTCGGCGGGGTCGACCGCGATCCCGCGGGGGGTACTGAACTGGCCGCGCCCGGCCCCCGGCCCGACCCGGTCGAGGAGGGCGAACGGCCCGCTGTCGGGGAACAGGCGGCGAGCGAGGTCTTGGTTGAAGGCCACCTGGACGGTCTGGGCCTCCGGCAGCACCGCCCCCTCCCGGTAGAGCAAGAAGTTCACCCCATCCCACCACCGGCCCGGGAGGAACACCGTCGAGGCGATCGATCCGAGGTCGGGCGTGGTGAAGGCGGCCGGCACCCGGTTCAGGTAGGGGTAGGTGCGGGGGATGTAGCCCGCCTCGGCCGTGCCGGTGTCCTCCGGGGCCAGGACTACCTCGGCACCGGCCGACGGGGCCTGACCGGAGGCGGTGACGGTGACGTCGGTGAACTCGCGGAAATACCAGCGGTACGGCCACTCGACGCGCTCGTCGATGGCGATGCTCATCCCATAGGTCCCGAGCGGGTCGGCGACCGACGTCCGGTTGACGCTCACGTCGCGGGACAGGCGCTGCAACCGGGCGACCAGCGGTTCGACGCCCGTGGTCGCGGTCTGTTGGGCGAGGGGTTCGACGCCCTGGTCGGCCCGGAAGAAACTGAGGGTGAACGCGGACCGGACCGAGTACAGTCCGAGGACCAGCAGCAGCACCGCCAGCAAGATCGAACCCGTGAAGCGGGGCCGTGTCTCGGCCGGGGCACCGCGAGCGGCGAGATAGCCCGCCGCGACCGAGCCCCCGAAGACGACCACCCCGACCAGGATGGCCTGGGCGACGAGCCAGCCCCGGTCGGCGGCGAGCCCTGAATTCTCTCCGGACCGGCCGATCAGGATCGCGAAGGCGACCAACCCGATCACGGCGCCGACCCCGGCGACGAAGAGCGCGGTCGCCCGGGCCGTCTGCTCGAATCCAGCCGCGAGGCGACGGAGCACCAGGCCCAAGCCGATCCCGCCGAGGAGCGCGAGAGGCAGGGCGACGTGGACCGTATGCTCCGGCAGGCGGCCCCCGCTGAACGAGAACAACACCAGGGCGGCGAGCGCCCACCAGGCGAAGAATGACCAGTCCAGGCTCGGTCCGGACGCATCCGGAGCCGCCGGGCCGTACTCGGCCGGGGAGACCGGAGTGGTCCCCGGGCGCAGCGACGCGGCGACGACCGCGAAGACGACCGCGACGATCTCGTAGAGGAGGATGGCGATCAGGAAGAACTGGATCGGCGTCGAGGTCGAGTCGGTGAACAGCAGCCGCACCCAATCGCCTAAGGTCGAGGTCAACCCCGAGATGGCCGTCAGATCGCTGAACAGGCGGGTGAACAGGACGATCGTGGTCAGGATCAGCGTGGCGTAGCCGCCCGCCAAGGCGCCCGGCGTCCGCGCCATCGCTCGGGCGGCGTCGCGGACGGCGTTCGGGTACCCCTTGGGGGCCGAGGAGGCGACGCCGGCGGAGGCCACCGTCAGGCAGAGCAGCACCGAGATCGCCGCCGGTCCAGAGGCGATCATCGCGGCGATCAGGACCCCGGTGACGGCGGTGCCGCGCCGGACGGCCCCGTCACCGGCACCGGCCAGTCCGGTCCTCAGGGTCGGGACGACGACGCCGAGGGCGAGTGTGGCGATCAGGATATCGGGTCCGACCACCCGGGAGCCGTAGACGACCACCGGGGAGAAGGCCAGCAACGCGGCCCCGGCGAGGGCGGCGGTGGGG
>JACCVE010000456.1 GCA_013698285.1 Chloroflexia bacterium
GAGCAGGGCCGCACCGACCAGGAGCAGCGGGTTGGCCTGCTCCCGCGTCAGGGCGTCCTGCCAGTCGCCGATCAGCCCCGGGTTGCACCCGATCTCGACCAGGGCCCGGCCAATGACGATCACGTTCAGCAGGAGGTAGACCCCGACGAGGCCGACCGCGATCCCGATCGCCTCCCCGAAGCCGCGCAGGAAGACCGCCCCGAGCAGCCCGATCAGGACCAGCGTGATCGGGACCTCGTAGCCGTGCAGGAACTCGGTGTAGGGGTTCTCGGTGACGTGGGCCGCCGCGTCGGCCGCCGAGAGCGTGATCGTGATGATGAAGCCGGTGGCGACGAACCCGATCAGGCAGAGGACCAGCAGCTTGCCCTGCCACCAGCCGAGGAGGCGCTCCAGCATCGAGATTGAGCCGTCGCCGTGGGGACTGGCGGCGGCGACCCGCTTGTACATCGGCAGGGCGCCGAAGAGGGTGACCAGGACCAGGATCAGCGTGGCGATCGGGGACAGGGCGCCGGCGGCGAGGGCGGCGATGCCCGGTTGGTAACCGAGCGTCGAGAAGTAATCGACGCCCGTCAGGCACATCACCTTCCACCACGAATGCTGATGGGCCTCCTGCTCCGGCTCGAACGGGGCGTCCTGGGGGTGAGAATGGTCCTGGAGCAACCAGGCCTTGAGCCCGTCGCTGGGGCGCGATGGCGCGGTGGGGGGCAAGGGTCGCGCTCCTTGGGACGGTGTCACCGGATGGATCCGGGCTGTTGGGAGGGTAATCAGCGGTGGGGTGGCCGCGCGCCACCACCATCGCGGCCAACTGTCGCACACGGGCCGCCCTGGGACCAATGGTGAGGCCGCTCGCAGTCGTCCGAGCAGGAAGGGCAGGAGTTGGGGAGACGTTCCGTCGATGTGGCCCCGGCGTCCTCGCGTGCCGTCACTTCCCGAGCGGCTCCACCTGCCCCACCAACGGCGCTCGCCTATCCGGGTTGCCGTCCAGCATCGCAACGGCCCGTGCGAGGGATGAGTGCCGACGACGCGGCGCCGCGGGTCATTGGTCGACCGTGTCGATTCGTAGACCGAGCATATGGTCGTTCACGACGCATGGCCCCCAGTATGTCCCAGGTGCCGTGGGGTTGCCCGGACCGATCCGCTCCATTAACATCATCGTCCCCGGAAGACCCGTGGCGTGGACCGGGGGTGATGACGTGGCGGAGGTGCTTCATGATCGTGATCCGAAACGTGTTCCAGGCCAAGGTCGGCCAGGCGGACACGTTGGCCAAGGTCATGGCGGAGAGCATGCGGGGACCGTCCGGGACGATGACCCGACCGGCGGCGTGGCGGGTCCTGACCGACATTTCCGGCCCGTTCGACACGGTCGTGCTCGAGGTCGAGACGGAGAGCCTGGCGGCCTGGGAGGCCGCGTGGCCCGAGATGGCCGCTTCGCCGGAATTTCGGGATACCTGGGCCCGCGGTGCGGAGTTAATCGTGTCGGGAAGCAGAGGGCTCTACACCATCGAGGAGCACGGGTAATCTCCCCCGTCCGTTGACCGGCGACGCACGGCCCCGGGCCCCGCCCGGGGCCACTCGCTCGCTGCCAGCGCCCGACCGTGGACCGTTCCGTGAGACGCGAGTGCCCGCGATGATCCGGGCTGGGGGAGCGGACAGGCGGGCTGGTCGGCGGTGGTTTGGACACGCGCCACGCCATCCCGGCTGGCTGTCGCACACGGGCCGCCACCGGACCACTGATGGACGAATTCGTGAAAGGGCCACGTTCCCAGGATCGGCCAGGCGTCTGGGAGGGGCAGACGAGTCAATGAATGAAACCCGGTGGCTCTTCCGAACACGCGACGCGTGGTACGACCCCCCGGTAGAGGCGTTCAGCCAAGATGTCGGCCCGGCCCGTCTGGGTCGATGGCTGGACGGCTCTCGGGAGGAGGCGGGTGGTGCTCTATCGTCTGGGTGGTGGGGCGATGCTGCTCCTGGGATGTGTCCTCGCCCTGTATGCCGTGCGCTCGATCCCCTCCGTGCTGGGAAGGTTCTCGGACGCGGGGTCCGACGAGGTCTTGTCGGTCGTCTTCTGGCTCGCCTTGTGGTTCGTCGCGTATCGCTTGATCGGCACCGGCTGGGACCGCCTGACGCATGGCCGGTCCCCCGGCACGCGACGCGGCCCCGGCTCGCATCGGTCCTGATCCCCGCCCGGACCACCGCACACCCGGTCGCCCCGAAGTGGCAGCGCCCCGAGACTGCCACCCCCGAGTGCCCATGACCGATCCGAACGTCGGCGCGTGGTACAACGGCTTCGCGACCCGAGTGGATCGGTATGTGGCGTCATGCGTGGGGGCCATCGGGATGGGACCAGACGACCAGGACATGGACGAGGGGGCCGGAGTGGAGCCGCCGCCCCACCCACCGGGCGTCCCGAAGGGGCGTCGCCTCGCGTGGCGGGGGTCGGGGCTGCTGGCCGTGGGGGGTGTGTTTTAAATACTCCTGGATGTGTTGATG
>JACCVE010000475.1 GCA_013698285.1 Chloroflexia bacterium
GGTTGGTGAGACGCGAACGGGGGATGTCCATTTCCCAAACCTCCACCGGGGCACTCACCACGTCGGTCCCGTCACAAGGTTGTTTTGTCTGGCTGGGAATCGACGACAGACGACGACACCGACCCCGTCTTTCGCGGGGCCGGTATATCGGGTCGATGTGACACGGTGGAACGTATCGAGATCAGGCTAACCGGCCAACCGCCCAAAGATATCGCTGCCGCCGTTGCGACCTACTGTAGGGGCGCTGCTTGCTGCGCCCTCCTCAGGTACGCTCCGTTCGGATTGAACATTCGTTAGGCAGATGGGAGCAGCATGCAGCGCCCCTACACATGCGTGGGAGAACCGGCTCGCTATCCTAATCCGCCGCGCTCGCCGTCCGTGCCGTCTCGGCTGCGTCGAGGGCCGCGGCCAGGCGCTCCGGGCGGATCGGGATGTCGGTCATCCGCAGGCCGGTCAAATCGCGGATCGCGTTGGCGACCGCCGCCGCGCCCGGGATGGAGGGCGGCTCCCCGACGCCCTTGGCTCCGTAGGGGCCGTGCTCGGACGGCACGTGGACCAGGATCGTCTCGATCGGCGGCACGTACTCGGCCTTCGGCAGGGCGTAGTCCATCAGCGTCGCCGTCAGGAGTTGACCAGAGTCGTCGTAGTGCATCCCCTCGTACAGGGCCCAGCCGATGCCCTGGGCCACCCCGCCGTGGATCTGCCCCTCGACCGAGGCCGGGTTGATCGCGTAGCCCACGTCCTGGGCGGCGACGTAGCGGACGACCTTGGTCTCGCCGGTCAGCTCATCGACCTCGACCTCGGCCAGGTGGACCGCGAAACCCGGCGCGCTCTCCGTGATCGCGCTCGACCCCTTGCCGTAGACCGGCTCGAACCGGCTGCCGACCGTCATGCTCATGCTGGCGATCTCGCGCAGGCTGACCGAGACCCCCGGCACGCCCTTGACCCGGATCGCCCCGTCGATGATCTCCAGGTCCTCGGCCGCCGCCTCCAGGTGTTCGGCGGCGATGCTCAGGATCTGCTGCCTGGCGTCCTCGGCCGCCTTCTGGACGGCGGGGCCGACCGTGTAGGTCACCTTCGAGCCACCGGTCCCCCCGGCGTAGGGGGCCGAGTCGGTGCTGGCGGTCTTCACCGTGATGTCTTCGGCCCCGAGGCCGAAGGTCTCGGCGGCGATCTGGGAGAAGGTGGTGTTGGTCCCGTTCAGGTCCACCGAGCCCAGGACCACCGTCATCTTGCCGTCGGCGTCCAGGCGACAGACGGCGGTGGCGGGCTCGACGCCCCCCGGCCACCCCCCCACCGCGATGCCGACGCCCCGCCCCTTGGCCCGGGCCTCCTCGCGCCCCTGCCAGGCCGGGTGGGCCTCCAGGGCCTCCAGCGTCTGGCGCAGGCCGATCCGCGGCCAGGCGTTGCCGTTCGGCCGGGCGTCGCCCTCGACGACGCAGTTCTGCAGCCGGAACGCCATCGGATCCATGCCCAACTCCCGGGCCAGCTCGTCGATCACCGACTCGATCGCCAGCGTCCCCTGCTGGGCGCCCGGCGCCCGGTAGGCACCCATCTTGGACCGATTGGTCAGGACCTCGTAGCCCCGGATCTCCAGGTTCGGGAAGCGGTAGTAGCCGCCCATCAGGATCGCCGCGATCTGCAGCGGCGAGCCGCCCAGGGCGCCGGACTCGAAGGTCATCCGCGATTCGAGCGCGGTGATCGTGCCATCCTTCGTCGCCCCGACCTTGAGGGTGATCTCACAGCCCGGCGCCGGGTTGGCGGCCAGGAAATCCTCCATCCGGTTGAACTGGAGCAGCACCGGCCGCCCGACGGCCACGGCGGCGGCGGCGACCAGCGGCTCGATCAGGACGAACTTGCCGCCGAACCCGCCCCCGACCGGCATCGGTACCACGTCGACCCGGTGCAGCGGCACCCCGACCGTCTCCGCCACCCTGGTCCGGCAGTAGAATGCGGCCTGGGTGCTGGTGTAGACCCGCAAGTCCCCCAGCGGCTCGACGGTCGCCATCGCGACCTGGGTCTCCAGGTAGCCCTGGTGGACCTCCTGCGAGGTGAAGCTCAACTCGACGACCGCGTCCGAGGCGGCGAATCCGGCCGCCACGTCGCCCCGCGAGAAGTGGATCGAATTGGAGACGTTGGGCGGCAGGGTCTCCCGCTCCTCGCCGGAGTCCTGCGCCGCGTCGGCGTTGTGCATCGACGCTTCTTCGTCGCTGACCTCGCTCGTCTTCAGGCGCACCATCGGCGCCCCCTCGGCCATCGCCTCGCTCATCCGCATCAGGGCCGGCAGCGGGTCGTAGTCGACCTCGACCGCCCCGACGCCGTCCTCGGCCGCCGCGTCGCTGGTCGCCAGCACCAGGGCGATCGGCTGGCCGCTGAAGACGGCCTCGTCCTCGACCAGCGGATTCTCGCCCGGGGTGCCGTCGGCCTTCGGTGCGATCGGCAGGTCGGCCGCCGTCAGCACCGCGACGACGCCGGGGATCGCCAGGGCGGCGTCCTTGATCACCCCCTTGACCATCGCGTGGGCGTAGGCGCTGCCGACCACCCGGGCATGGAGCAGCCCGGGCAGCTTCAGGTCGGCGGTGAACCGCTCCTGGCCGTTCAGTTTCTGGGGAGCGTCGAGGCGCTTGGTCCGCGTGCCGATGGCGACGGGTGCTGACATCGTCCGGGTCTCCTTTGGTATGCGCGATGGGTGCGACCGCCGCGGTCACGAGCGCGATCCTGACGGGGTCGAGGTGCGACGTCGGGTCACCCACCGGCATTCCCGCCGCCCGGCCATTCTAACACTGGGCTCCCGCCGGGCTCCCGCCGGGACTCTTACAGGATCCAGCCGAACCGTTGAAGTTCATGCCCATCATCGGGAGGACCTCGTGTCCTCCCGGGCCACGGTGGTACGGCGGTCCGATGACCACCGGTGCTCCGATGGGTGAGGGATCATCCGGCGTCCGTATCAGCCGTCCGGATTGGCATGGGCCCGGAGGATATCGTCCGGACCCCATTCCTGGACCCGCAACGGCGTGGCGACCAGGTGGCTGAGGAAGCCGTAGGCGGTCATCGCGGCCAGGATCTCGTCGGCCCGGTCCGCCTCCCACATCGAGAAGAGCCGGTCGTCGTTGAGA
This sequence comes from Chloroflexia bacterium, assembly GCA_013698285.1. Lineage (GTDB taxonomy): Bacteria > Chloroflexota > Chloroflexia > Thermomicrobiales > UBA6265 > JACCVE01. Next base: position 3,117 of record JACCVE010000475.1, read on the forward strand.
TCGGGCGACCACGTCCTCAGCCAGCGGGGCGAGGCCTCGGCCGTGCCCAGGTCGCGGGCGAAATCGACCATCCGGGTCGGGGGCTCGACGCGGTCGGTCGGTTCGGCGGGCGGCTGGTGAACGACGAGGTACAGCGCCATCGGCTAGCCCTCTCCGCCGGTCCGCTCGCCACCACCGCCCCGGCGCCGCTTCCGCCGCTTCCGCCGGGGAGCGAGCCCGGGCTCGCCGGCCGGAGCGGCCACCGGGGCCGGGCGAGTGTCGGGGACCGGGCGCGGGCTGGCCGTCTGGGTCGGTGCCCCCCCGGCCAGGATCGAGGCCGGGATGTAGGCGGGCGAATCGACGCCCAGGTCGGCCCCGGAGAAGGTGATCTCCTGCCCGCTGTCCAGGACGCGGACGGTCACGATCTCCCGTACCACCTGGAGCGAGACGACCATCGCCGTCCCGGCCGGCGTCTCGATCCGCTGCCCGAGCCGGGGCAGCACGGCCTTCATCTGCTTGTACTGCTCGTTTTCGTAGGAGAGGCAGCACAGGAGGCGGCCACAGACGCCCGAGACCTTGGTCGGATTCAGGGCCAGGTCCTGCGTCTTGGCCATCCCCATCGAGATCTCGGGGTAGACCGGCAGCCACGACGAGCAGCACAGTGTCCGGCCGCACCGCCCCAGGCCCCCGAGCAGGCGAGCCTCGTCGCGCGGGCCGACCATCTGGAGGTCGACCGTCGTGCCGAAGACCCGCGACAGGTCCTGCGCCAGTCCCCGGATCTCGGGCCGGGCGGGGGCCGAATAGGACAGCGTCAGGACCGACCCATCGAACGAGTAGTCGGCGCTGATCGGCTTCATCGGCAGGCGCCGCTGCCGCAGTTCCGCCCCGAACCGCCGGACCGCCCCTGCCGACTCCTGCCGCAGCTCCGCCATCCGCTCCACCTCGGCCGCGTCGAGGACTCGCTCGACGGGACCGAGTTCCCCGTCGAGCTGGGACAGGGCCACCTGGTGCGGCGCGATCACGACCCGGACCGCTTCCTGCCCCCGGGCGGTGCCGACCACGACCCAATCGCCCAGGTCGATCACCAGGCCCCGGGCGTCGAAGTAGAAGGTCTGCCCCGAATCCCGGAACCGAACCCCGACCACCGCCGCCCCCGGCCCGGCCGCCGCGATCGCCCCCGCCGACGGTGCCGCCTGGTCGTCGTGGCAGGCGCACTCGCCCACCTTCTCCCCGTTGGAGAGGCGCGTCTTGAACCGTTCGCGGGCCATCGCCCGGGCCTCGTCGAGCGAGCGTGGCATGCCACCCTCAAGCCCGGCCGGCCCCCCTATCTCGCTGGCCATTCCATCACCATCGCTTCCAGCGCCAACCGCGGCCGGACATTGGCCTCCAGGTCGCGCAGACAGGCGAGGACGGCGTGGGAAGCCCGCTGGATCGCGGCCACGTCCCAATCCTCGACCACGGGGCGGAGCGTCTCCGCCGCAGTACCATACGTCAGCCACCCGGGCAATGCCAGACGGACCAGCAGCGCGTCCCGCCACAGCCCCAGCAGGGTCCGCACCGATGCCAGCACCTCCGCCCGCCGCTTGGCGAAGGCGTCCCCGAGCCGGAACGCCGTCACCACCCGGTCATAGGGGTCGGCCAGCATCCACCGCAGCGCCTCCTCGACCGTCTCCCGCTGCCGGGTCAGCAGCCCGGGGTCGGCCAGCGCCCGGTGCGCCCAGCCGATCCGTCCCGCCGCCAGCCCGGCGACCGTCGCGGCCGGCTGGCCGAAGCGCCGCGAGAAGCGCAGCA
>JACCVE010000509.1 GCA_013698285.1 Chloroflexia bacterium
CTATGACCAACTCGTCGTTTTCAGTGGCAACTCCAACCAGGGGTTGACGCACGCGATCTGCGACTACATCGGCATCCCGGTCGGGCGGGCCGACGTCTTCAAGTTCAGCAATGACAACACCTTCGTCCGGATCGGCGAGAGCGTCCGGGAGAACGACGTCTTCGTCGTGCAGTCGTTCGCCGACCCGGTCAACGACTCGGTGATGGAATTGTTGATCATGCTCGACACCCTCCAGCGGGCCTCGGCGGGCCGGATCACGGCGGTGATCCCCTACTTCGGGTACGGCCGTTCCGACAAGAAAGACCAGCCGCGCATCCCGATCACCGCCCGCCTGGTCGCCAAGCTGATCGGCGTCGCCGGGGCCGACCGCGTCCTGACCCTCGACCTCCACGCCGGCCAGATCCAGGGGTTCTTCGATGTGCCGGTGGACGAGATGAGCGCCCTCTACCTGCTGGCCCAGCACTTCGTCGACAAGCGCCTCGTTCGCCCCGTCGTGGTCGCCCCCGACCTCGGCAGCACCAAGCGGGCCCGCACCTTCGCCGAGTTCATCGACGCCTCGCTGGCCATCATCGAGAAGCGGCGGGTCGGCAACGCCGACACCTCGGAGACGCTGAACTTGATCGGCTCGGTCGCCGGCTGTCCGGTGGTGATCGTCGACGACGAGATCGACACCGCCGGGTCGCTCACCCAGGCGGTCGATGTCTGCCTCCGCCACGGCGCCACCGAGGTCTTCGCCGCCTGCGTCCACCCCGTCCTCTCCGGCGCCGCCGTCGAGCGCCTGGTCGCCAGCCCGCTGCGCGAGCTGGTGGTCACCAACAGCATCGACCTGCCGCCCCACAAGCGGATCGACAAGTTGACCGTCCGCTCGATCGCCCCCCTGCTCGGCGAGGTGATCCAGCGCATCCACACCGGGGCCAGCGTCTCGGCGGCCTACCGCAGCTCGGAGACCTTGCAGACGCGCCTGCTCCTCTCCGGCTTCGGCCAGAGCTAACCCGGCGAGCGCGGTCGCCGGAGATCGTATCCGCATGCCAAGCTCCGGCAAGGCGGCCTCCGCACGCGTCCCACGGCATCCGTGAACGAGCTCCGGCCGCCCGTTCCCCCCATTTCAGGCGCCGATCTCTCGATCGCGAGTGTCCGTCTCGTCTCGTCTCCAAGCAGCGGACCGCGGACCGGGAGCGGATACGAAGGATCCCCTATCTGCTCGGCGAAACGCCGTGACCGTTCACAGAGGGGTCTTTACCCACACACTCACACACCCTACCAACACAAACGTCTCCCGACCGCCACACGTCTCCCTTCACCGCCATCATCTCGCCCGGATAGTGACACCGGGGTCTGGGAATAGCGGTCTGGTCCACTGGTCACCCAGCCGCCCCAACGGCTGGTCGCGGCGATCATGACCTCGGGCGACTCTCGCTCCCTCCGCTGCCCCATGGGCCGATGCACCGACGAGGACGATGGAACGACCCCGGATCGTGTGCGATCCGGGGTCGCCCGGGCTGTTTCACGGCCCGCGCCGTGACTGGCGGCGCGAGCAACGGTGGGAGGAACGGAGGGCCGGGCGGGTGGCTGATCCCACCCGGCACGCAACGATCAAGCTAGGAACGGTTGACGCGGCGCCCGACCGCCAGGGTGCTCACCATGCTCCCCAAGAGGGCCAACAGCGCCAGGAGCAGGGTCGTGATCACTCCGCCAGTCTGGCCGCCCGCGCTACCGGTGCCGGTATTCGGCAGGCCGGAGACCGGGCCGGCCGAGCGCACCGTTGCGGTCGCGGTTGCCGTTGCGGCTGTGACCGTTGCCGCCGTGGTCGCGGTCGGAGGCGCGGCCGTCGGCGTGACGCCTGCCGCGTTCACCGGGATGATGAACCATGTGCAAGTGGGCCTGGCCCCCTCACCCAACTCGATACCGATGCGGTTCGTCCCGGCCCCGTCGATCGTCAGCGCCTCTGGCACGCCGGGCGCGCCACACGAGACCTGGAAGTCCGCGAAGTCGCCCGGGACACCGAGTTCGACGGTGTAGACACCGGCGCCCAGGTCACCGAAGGTCACGGTGCCATCGGCATCCGTTTCGTCGCTGGTCTGGAACTCTGACCCGTTCAGCGCAACGGAGACCAGAACGCCGTCGGCCGGATCATCACAATCGGTGGCGAAGTCTCCCCCGTCGTACTCTACCGGGCAGACAAACGCTTGGACCGTGATCTCCACGTCGTCTGACGTGCCACCCCCATTCCCGTTGTCCGTCGGGAAATTGAAGAAGCCACAACCGAAATCGCGCCCCGGAGCGGTCTCCAGGGTGATGCCCGTCGGGGTACTTGGCTCGACGGGGAACCCTTCGCCACCAGCACCGCACATGACTTGGAGATCAGTCAGGGCGTCGCCCGGGATGTCCTCCGCGATGACGTACGTATCAGCTTCGAGGTCCGTGAACTGCACGTTGCCATCAGCGTCCGTCGTCGCCGTAGCGAGGAGCTCCCCCGTGGCGAGCCCCAGGTTGACCGCGACGCCCGGCGTTGCTTCGCACTGGCCGAGGCTTTCCGTTCCCGGCGCACAGGTGAAAATAGAGATCGACAGATCGCCGAGCGGATTGAGCGGATCAGTTCCGAGGAAATCCACCTCTTCGCCGTCGGACAGCTCGTCACCGTCCGTATCGGCGAGCGTGGGGTCGGTCCCCAGTTCCGCCTCCCGATCGTCCGTCAACCCATCGCCGTCGCTGTCCGTCTCCGCCTGGACGGCGAGGAACCTTGGCCCATCTCCGGCTCTCGCGCCTGTCGTCTTGGCCGTGACCGGAGCCATGATCGCCGCGAGCAGCAACACGGCAACGAGAAACCCAACCCATCGCTTTCCGAACATCGTCCCGAACCCCTTCGCGTACTGCTCCCCTGGTCCAGTGACCAGGCGCACAAGAACCCGGCTCGGCCCATCCCGAGCCACACACGGTGGCTTCCCACCACCATCGCCACTGTAGACCGTGGCTAAGCCAGCGGCATCGGCACATATGCTTATCCGGGATACCTATCCAAAATACGTATCGGGGATACCTATTCGTCAGACGCCCCGAGGCATACCAGTGAGCACGCCAGCACCGGACATCGTGGCACGGCCGGGGTCACGGGAAGACGCTCCTGGTAGGCTCCCTACCCACCGGGCCAGCAATGGTCGATCGAGGAGCGGCCGTTACGGCGAACGATCGGCAGCCCTACCGGCAGATCACCCACGCCGACTCACGGGGTGCATTCACCACGCCGGGCACAACCCATGATTACCCCTCCAGCGTGATCGCGATGGCCGGCCTGGACACCCATGCCCGTCTCATGACTCCGCCTTGGAGAACATATGTTCTCATTGCCTTGGTGCCCCGAGTCGCATTGATGGTGAGCTTCGACTGCGGCCTGTCACCAGCGGTGGATCGTCCTCGCACATGGCCATCGCAAGCCGATCCTCGCGCTCCCCTCCTACTCCCTCGTGCCGACCAGGCCGGGGCCGCCAATGGCGGCGCTCGCCACTCCCCCGGGCCGGTAGATCGGGTATGGTCAAAGGGAACGAGTGTGTCCCGCACCCCAGGCGGACGTAACGTCGAACCCCGGTTGGGTCTCCAGGCAGCCGACGCCCGATTTGACGCCTCGCGCCTACCGGTGTACTGTGTACGTACAGAGGAGTGTGGCGCTCGGCGCTCGTTGCGTCGCGCGGTGATTGTCGCAATGCGGAGGGGACGATGATCCTGGCCGACCGCGAAATTCTCGCCGCCCTGGGGGACGGCCGGATCGTGATCGATCCCGCGCCGGATCTGGCCTCGCAGCTCGGGTCGGTATCGGTCGATTTCCGGCTGGGCCCCACTTTCATGATCTTCGAGCACAGTCGTCACAGCTTCATCGACCCGCGCAACCCGAAATCGATCGGGGACGCGATGCGGACGATCACGATCGGCGACGACGAGCCGTTTATCATGCAGCCGGGCGACTTCGCGCTGGCCTCGACGATCGAGTCCCTCTCATTGCCCGATGACCTGCTGGGACGATTGG
>JACCVE010000545.1 GCA_013698285.1 Chloroflexia bacterium
GCCAGGGCCGGCGCGTCGTTCACCCCGTCCCCGACCATCGCGACCCGCGCCCCCCGCCGCTGCAACTCGGTCACCTTGCCGTCCTTGTCCTCCGGCAAGACCTCGGCAAAGACCTCGTCGATGCCCAGGTCACGGCCGACCGCCTCGGCGACGGGTCGCGCGTCACCGGTGATCATCACCACGCGGACCCCGCTCGCCTGCAGCTCGGCCACGGCCGCTCGCGACTCGTCCCGGACGCGGTCTTCCAGGGCCAGGGCACCGGCGATCGTGCCGTCCCGGATCACGTGCAGCACGGCCGCTCCCCGGGCCGACCAGCCCGCCGCCCAGTCGTTGGTCGCGGCATCCGGTGCCACGCCCCGTTCCCGCAGCAGGGCGGGCCCGCCGACGGCCACGTCGGTGCCATCGACGGTCGCGGCCACGCCCCGGCCGGCGACGGCCCGGAAGCCCGTCGCCCGGAGGGGGTCGAGCGCCCGGGCCTCGGCTTCCCGCGTGATCGCCCGGGCCAGGGGATGCTCGGAATCTCGTTCGACGGCCGCCGCGAGGCGCACCAGGGCACCCTCGTCGCCATCGGTCGCAAAGACGCCACGGACCACCGGCTCGCCCTCGGTCAGGGTGCCGGTCTTGTCGAAGATGACGGTCGTCACCGTCCGCATCCGCTCCAGGGCCAGACGGTCCCGGATCAAGATCCCTTGCCGGGCCGAGATGGAGGTCGAGAGTGCGATCACCAGCGGGATCGCCAATCCGAGGGCGTGGGGGCACGAGATGACCAGCACCGTCACGGTCCGGGTGACCGCCTCATCGAGCGTGCCGATGATCGACCAGACCACGAAGGTCAGCACCCCGGCCGCGAGCGCGACGTAGAAGAGGAGGGCGGCGAAGCGGTCGGCCAGCGCCTGGGCCCGGGACCGCGACCCCTCCGCCTCGGCGACCAGCCGCTGGATACCAGCCAGCGCCGTCGCATCGCCGACGGCGCCGACCCGCATCCGCAGCGCCGACCCGACCGCCACGGTCCCGGCCACGACCGCGTCTCCCACGGCCTTCGTCACCGGACGCGACTCGCCGGTGACCATCGACTCGTCTAGGTCTACCTCCCCCTCGAGCACGGTCCCGTCGGCGGGGACGCGCCCGCCCGGCCGCACCAGGACCGTGTCGCCGACGACCAGGGCTGCCAGGGGAACCGTCTCGGTCGCGTCCCCGGTGATGCGCTCGGCCTGGTCGGGCAGCAGGGCCGCCAGGGCATCCAGGGCCCCCCGGGCCTGACCGAGGGCCCGCATCTCTTGCCAGTGGCCGAGGAGCATGATGACGACCAGCAGGACGAGTTCCCACCAGAAATCGAGGTCGGCGAACCCCAGGGTGGACGCCAGGCTGGCCCCGAAGGCGACGCTGATCGCCAGCGAGATGAGGAGCATCATCCCCGGCTGCCGGTCGCGGGCCTCGTCCCACCCGCCCCGCAGGAAGACCTCGCCACCATAAAGGAAGACGACGGTGCCCAGGACCGGGGAGACCCAGTCGCTGCCCGGGAAGGCCGGGACGCTCACCCCCAACCAGTCCATGAGCCAGTGCTGGACCATCTCGCTGTAGACCACCACCGGGATCGACAGCACGAGGGAAAGCCAGAACCGGCGCCGGAAGACCTCGGGGTCATGCCCCGCGTGGCCGCCGTGGCCGCCATGCTCGTCGTGCTCGCCGGGGCCACCATGCTCGCCGTGCTCGCCATGGGCCGCGTGACCGTCTCGGGACACATTCGCATCGTTGAGATGGCCCGCGTGGCCGTCTGGCCGGAGGTCCACCTCGACGGCATGGCCGTCCGCCGAGGGAGCGCGTTCAACGGCTGCCGGGATGCCGCTCACTTCCCCATGACCTCCCCCATCGATCACGCGTCCCGTCGTCGTGCGCTGTCCCATCTCATCGTGCCCCGAATGACCGCCCACCGCACCGTGGACCTACCCCACGGCCGAAAAGGCTCCAATGTCCCTATCATATACCCCCCAGGGGTATAGTGCAAGCGTTGGCCTGTGAACACTGGTCGGCCTGTTCCCGCTTGGGATGTTAGATACC
>JACCVE010000577.1 GCA_013698285.1 Chloroflexia bacterium
CGTCCGGCCCGGACATGGCAGATACGCGACCGGGGACGGGTCCGTGGCCCGGGCTGCGGGGCCCGGGCGCTGCTCACGATCGGCGCCGGGCACCCGGATCGTCCGGCGGGTCGGCGGCCCATTGGGCGCTTTGCCCAGTTTCGACCAGTTTCGCGACGAACGCGCCGCGAATACGATGTCCGTACACCTTGACCGCGTGAACCGCACCGGGTAAGACTTCCCTCCTACGTCCGGTTACGAGTTCACGGTGTGTGGCCGCCGGCGTGTCGTGCGGAAAACGGGAGGGGTTCCTTTGAAGTCGGAACAGACGCGGACAGACTCCAGCGCGCGGAGGAGCAAGGCGACACCGATCACGATCGGGTCGATCGCCTTGCTGCTGCTCCTGACCCTCGTCGGAGGACGGTCGACCGGTGCGCTAGCCCAGCTCACCCCGGTCGCCAGCCCGCAGGCCAGCCCGACCACAGGTGAGTGTGTGGCGCCCGATGCGGCCGCCGACGTGTCCGGGACCCCCGCCGCGGCGGGCACGCCCGAGCCGCTGACCGGCACCCCGGTCGATGCCTCGGTCGAAGAAGAGGTCATCGCCGCCGCCCAGAACTTCGTGTTCTGCTACAACGCCGGCGACATCGAGACCCTGGGCCAGCTCGTGACCCCGAATCTGCTGCTCGACCTCTTCGGCATCGAGGACCCGGCGACCGCCGGCGATGTCCTGGCCGAGGCGGAACTCCTGCCGATCACGGTCCTCGGCCTGGGCGATGTCCAGAGCTACGAGGACGGCCGGTTCGGCTTGAACCTGCAGTACCTGCTCGGTGATTACCAGGTCGTCGCCGCGACCCACTACTTCGTCGAGGCCGACGGCCAGTACCTGGTCGATGAGGAGAAGTACGACGCGGCCATCCTCGACGGCGACAGCACCCTCGTCAGCCTGCTCGTCAGCGACGATGCACCGCTCAAATTCGACCAGGGCGCCGACGATGCCGGCAACCGGGAAGTCCCGTCCCTGCCGCTCGTCAACGCTTACATCAACAACACCAGCACCAGCCAGCAGATCTATCAGGTCTACGCGCTGGCGGCGGGCTCGGAAGCCACCCCGATCTCCGAAGGGGTCGCCGATGACGCGATGCTGGTGGGTCGCCTGAGCCTGGCCCCGGGTGAGGCGGCCACCATGTACCTGACTCAACTGCCGATCGGCGGCTATGCCATCGTCGGGGACGACGGCACCGGCCCGACGCTGATCATTACCGAGCCGGTCTCGATCTGATCCGGGTCGCCCGGCCGCACATGGTCCGGGGGAGGGTCCGTTCGCATCCCTCCCCCGGCACCGGTCCACCCGAGACGGTGGACCACGACACACCGCCGGTCACCACGGGCCATCCGGCGCCCGTGAAGAGCATGAACAGACGGAGGACCGAACCGATGGCAGACTCTACACGGAAATTCGGGTCACTCTTCGACGAGTACACGGCCGGGTCGATCTCCCGCCGTGACTTCACCAACCGGGCCATGGCGCTCGGCGTCGGCTTCCCGGTCGTCGCCTTCCTGCTGCGGACCGCCGATGCCCGGGCCGCCGCCCCGGCCGGCGCCAAGATCCACATGGGCACCCGCGCCCAGGATGCCCCGAACCAGGTCCCAGCGGCGGGAGCCGAGGGCAAGACCCGCGGCCAGGACGGCGAGCTTCGCCTGCTCCAGTGGCAGGCCACGACCCAGATGAGCGCCCACTTCGCGACAGGTACCAAGGACTTCCTGGCCGCCGACCTGGTCACCGAGCCGCTGATGCGGTACCTGCCGGACGGGACCCTGATCCCGAACCTGATCACCGAGGTCCCGACCGTCGAGAACGGCATGCTGGCCGAGGACCTGACCTCGGTCACCTTCACCCTGCTGCCGGACGTCGTCTGGTCGGACGGCGAGCCGTTCACCGCCAACGACGTCGTCTTCACCCGTGACATGATTGTCGGGTCGGTCGATACCGCCAGCATCTCGGTCAACTACGAGGTCTGGCTGCCGGTTGCCAGCGCCGAGGCCACCGATGACCTCACGGTCCAGGTTACGTATGCCGAGCCGAACCTGAACTGGTACGCCCCGTTCACCGGGGGGGTCAACGGTGCGATCTATCCCCGACACTACGTCGAGGCCAACGGCATCGACGTGATGCTGCAGGCGCCGATCGGTACGGGTCCCTATGTCGTAGAGTCGTTCGCCCCGAGCGACCAGGTGATCTTCCAGGCCAACCCAAACTACCGCTTCCCCGATAAGCCCTACTTCGCCACCGTCAATCTCAAGGGTGGTGGCGAGGCCGCCAGCGCGGCCCAGGCCG
>JACCVE010000010.1 GCA_013698285.1 Chloroflexia bacterium
CTTCAGGCCACTATGACCCGAGTTCGATCGGGCAGAACGCGCCGAGCTGGGCATTCACCCGCTCCTTGACCGTCGCCAGGGCTTCGGCCGGCTCGGCCTCGCCGATGTAGGTGGCCTGCCAGGCCGCGGTCAGCTCGTCCCAGTACTGGGCGCCGACCGGCAGCGGCGGCCGGTTCTTGGCGATCGGCAATAGCTCCTCGCTGAAGAAGCGGTGCCGCTCCTCGTAGAGGGAGGCGTCCTCCAGCAGCGCCGACACCGTCGGCAGGTGGGCGGATTCCTTGGTGTAGATGCGCTGGCCCGGCTCGCCGGCGAACCAGTTCAGGAACTCGCCCGCACCCTCCACATTCTTGGCCCCTTCCGGGACCGCCAGCGACCACCCGCCCGCCCAGGTGGCGGAGGTGTCGCCCTCGGCCGGGACCGGGATGAAGGTGATGCCGTACTCCATGTCCGGCGCGTAGGTCCGGAGCTGGTTGATGTACCAGTCGCCGGTGATCTGGATCGCCAGGTTGCCCGTGATGAACGGGTGTTCCTGGGCGGCGAAACCGGGCTGCATCGAGGGGGAGCCGAAGGCCTGGACCTGCTGGTACCCCAGCGCCTCGCAGTAGTCTTGGACCCATTGGAAGGCCGCGACGACCCGCTCGTTGTCCGGTGTCACCTCGCAGGCGGCCTCGTCGAAGAACTCTCCCCCGTAGGAGAACCCGTAGGTGTAGTGCCACCCCTGGTTCAACCACGGGATGAAGCCCATCGTGGTGTAGTTGCCGTTGGCGTCGGCCACGTTGAGCTGGTTGGCGATCGCGGCCAGGGCGTCCCACGTGACCGGGCCGTTCGCCGGGTCGAGCGGGGCGGGGTCGACCCCGGCCGCCTCCATCAGGGTGATGTTGTAGTACAGGGCCCGGGCGTCGGTGTTGAAGGGGATCGTGTACGGCTTGCCGTCGAACGACGATTCGCTGACCGCGAACGGCAGGTGGGTCTCCGCCAGTGGCTGGGCCAGCAGGGGGGTGAGGTCCTGCAGCAGGCCGTCGGCGGCCCGCTGGGCGGTGATGAAGCGGTCCAGGAGATAGACATCGGGACCCGTCCCGCCGCGGACGGCGGTCATCAGGGAGGTAACGTCGGTCACCTCGGCCGGCGGGATCTGGCGCAGCTCGACCTGGGTGCCACCGGACTGGGCGTTGAACGTGTCGGTCATGCTCCGCAGGACCGAGAGGTCCGGATCGGTGAAGCCGGTCCAGAACTGGACCGGGGTGCCTTGCCCGCGGACGATCGGGGCCTTGCGGAGGGCGGCGCCCACCGCTCCGGCCGAGACCCCGATCGCGGCGGCCCGGCGGACGACCTCGCGTCGGCTCAGGCGACCCTTCTGGGCCTTGTCGAGCAGGATGGCCAACTGAGCATCGCGAGTGGCTGTTTCCTGGTGCGTCATCGCACGACTCCTCGTCTTCACGACGGAGACCCATCCCGGCACGTCGCGTCGCCGGTGGGTCATCGGGTGTCAGGTCCCCCACCACCGCGCGGGCGATGGGTCCTCGGCTAGCGAACAGGTTGCCGAACTACCGTGGCTACCCACCGGCGGCCACGTCGGTGGCCCTCTCGCGGCGGCCACGCTTCATCCGGAGCGACCCACCTCCCTTCAGCGATCCGGGCGCCCGCGGGCGCCGAGCCACCCGACCGATCCGGTGGCCGGGCGCTGGTCGTCGCGGGTCGGAGATCGGCCTCATCGTCCCTTCGGATTCCCGGCCCGTCGCGGCACGCTAGCACCGGCCCGTGGCGCTGTCAACCGCGCGTTCTGACCCGGCGCGGGAGGTTCCACGGGCCGGGGGAGGAACCGGGAGATCGCCTGCTCGATCGCCATTCGACGGACCGATCACCGGTGCGGACCGCTCTCGGGAGAACGAGCGCCCGGCTGGCCAGCCCGACCCCGTTGCCCCGGTCGCCCCGCTCACGCGGATCGCTCACCGGCCGTAGAATGCGAACCGTCACCGCACGACCGGACGGGTTCCGGCGGCGCCGCCGTGGTCATCGATCGAGGCCGCCCGGGAATCGCCGCCGTGCCCACGTCCCATTCAATCGAAGGACCCACCACCATGCTCTCCGTCGCCGTGATTGGGTCCGGGATCGTCGGGTCTTCGCTCGCGTACCACCTCGCCAGGGGCGGGGCGCGGGTGACCCTGATCGACCGGGCCGAACCCGGGGGCGGCACCACCGCCCGCTCCTTCGCCTGGCTGAACGCGAACAACAAGACCCCGCGGGCCTACTTCGACCTCAACCTGGAGGGGATGCGGGCCCACCGGTCGTTGTCTGACGAGCCGGACCTGCCCGGCATCGGCGGCTACACCCACTGGACCGGCAACTTGATCTGGGCCGGCCGGGACGGCGAGGCCGCCCTCCGGCAGCGGGTCGAGCGACTCCAGCATTGGGGATACGCCGCCGCGTGGCTCGATGCGGCGACCACCCGCACCACCCTTGCGCCCCACCTCACGATCGCCGATCCCGACGCTCCGGTCGCCCACTTCGCGGGGGAGGGCTGGGCGGACGCGCCCGGCCTGACTACCTGCCTGGTCGACGCCGCCGTTCGCCACGGTGCCAGCCTCCGTGTGGGGACGGACGTGGTCGCGATCGATACCACGGGTGGCCACCTCACCGGTATCACGCTCGCCGGTGGGGAGCGGATCGCGGTCGATGTGGTCGTCAACGCCGCCGGGGCCGGCGCGGCGGCGGTCTCTCGCCTGGCCGGAGTGCCCCTCCCGATGGCCCCTACCCGCGGCCTGCTGGTCCGGCTGGCCCTGGCCGGGGCACCCGCCGGTCCGCTCCTCCATGCCCCGGACGTCAACATCCGGCCGGACGGCCCCGGCCGCGTCCTGCTCCACCACGACGGGATCGACACCCGGCTCGGCGACCGGGACGAGGTCTCACCCGCCGACCCGCTGGTCCGCGATCTGGTCGCGGCCGCCATCCGGGTCGTCCCGGCCCTGGCGGCCGCCACGACCCTCGACGCGCGCGTCGGCGTCCGCCCGATCACCGCCGACGGTCACCCGAGCGCCGGTCTCCTTTCGGCGCTGCCCGGCTACGTCGAAGCGGTCACCCACAGCGGCGTCACTCTCGGCCCCCTCCTCGGCCGCCTTCTGGCCACCGAAATCCTGACCGGCGACCGATCTCCCCTGATCGCCACCTTCCACCCCGACCGTTTCCTCCGGACCTGATC
>JACCVE010000011.1 GCA_013698285.1 Chloroflexia bacterium
CTGCCGGCTCTCGGCAAAGGCCCCGGCCAACATCCGGCCGACCTCGTCCGCCGCCACATCGACCCCGACGACCTGGATCACCCGTGGCCCGCCCGTCCCCTCGCCCATGGGCGGACCCGGCATGGCCTCGACGGTGGCGCGCAGGGCCCGGGCCCGTTCCCGGACCTCCGGCGACCCGGGCAGGGTCAGGCCCGGCGCCATCCTGGTCAAACTCGCCCGGGTCGATGTCACCTGCCGTCGCCCCGGACCCAGTCATCCCCACGCCGGGACCAGCGATCGTGGCGCAGGTCCCCCAACAGCGGCACCCCCAGCGTCGCCACCACGTCGGCCCCCGAGTGCAGCCGGTCATCGAGGGCGTGGGCCAGGGCCGCCAGCCCGATCCCGACCCCCAGCGCGACCACGAACTGCACCGCCAGCACCAGCGGCCGCTCGCTCACGAACTCCCGCCGCACGCTCGGCGCGTCGATGATCGGTGTCCGCGCGGCCGGCTCCCCGACGGGCACCGCGTACTGGTTCACCGCATTCGGCAACACCGTCGCCGCCGCCCCCGCGATCGCCAGCGCCTCGTCCCCATCGTCCCGGGTCACCTCGACCCGCAGGATCCGGCTATAGCGCGTGGCCCGGATCGACGCCTGGATCTCCGGCCAGGTCATCCTCACCGGTCCGCCCACCCGGTCCAACTCCGCCTCCACCAGCTCCGCGAACCGCTGCGAACCGATCACGAGCGGCAGGTCGTCCCCCACCATCAACTCCGGCCGCTCCGCGTCGCCCGGGTCCTCCGTGTCCATCGGGATCAGGATCGAGGCCTGGAACGTCGCCACGTAGGGCTCGTCCCGCGAGAGGAACAGCGTGCCGAGGACCGCCGCCACCGGCAGCCCGATCACCAGCCACCACCGCCGCGACAGGATCGAGAGGATCCTGCCCGTGTCCAACCGCTGCTCCCCCATATCCGCCACCCTAGTACGCCCCCCGCCCACTCAGCACCGCCGGGATCGTCCGCAGCAGGATCTTGGCGTCCAGCCAGGGCGACCAGTGCTCGGCGTAATAGAGGTCCAGGCGGACCATCTCGTCGAAGGTCAGGTTGCTCCGCCCGTTCACCTGCCAGAGCCCGGTCAGCCCCGGCCGGACCAGGAACCGCTGCTTGTGCCACTCCTCGTAGTGCGCCACCTCGGAGGGCAGCGCGGGCCGTGGGCCGACCAGGCTCATCCTCCCCCGCAGGATGTCCCAGAACTGGGGCAGCTCATCGAGGCTCCAGCGCCGCATCCACCGGCCCAGCCGCGTCCGGCGCGGGTCGTTGGGCACCTTGAACCGGCGCGGGTCGGCGCCATCGGTCGCCGCTACCATCGCCTCCCACTGCTCCGCCGCTCCATCGACCATCGTCCTGAACTTGGTCACCCGGGTGGACCGCGCGTTCTTCCCCACCCTCCGCTGGTGGCACAGGACCGGCCCCCGCGAATCGCGCCGGATGCCCCAGGCCAGCACCAGCATCGGCAACGCCGCGATCACCAGCACCGTTGCCGACACCGTGATGTCCATCAGCCGCTTCATGACGTCGTTCCACCCGGTGATCCGGGCGTCGCGCAGGCCGATCAGCGGCACCCCGGCCACTTCGCCCAGCTCGACCCGGTCGACCGCCAGTTGGAACAAGTCCGGCACCACCCGGAAGGGCAGGTTGGCCAGGCGGCACCGTTCCACCAGCCGCTCGACCGACCCGGCATCGGTCGCCGCCAGGGCGATCACCACCTCGCTGATCCCGAGTTCGGTCGTGATCGGCTCCAGGTCGACCAGCCGCCCCAGCCGCGCCGCCCGGACCACCCCGCGCTCCGTCCCGACCGTCATCTCCGCCACCGCGTCCTCGTCGTCCAGGTAGCCGACCATCTGGTATCCCAGCATCGGCGAGCTGAGGAATCCCTCGATGATCCTCCGCCCGGATGTCCCGGCCCCCAGCACCAGGACCCGCTGCACCCCGATCCCCCGCCGCCACAGGCGATGCCGCAACCGGTCCACGACGAAGCGCTTCGCCAGCAGCGCCACCAGGGCGATCACGAAGGCATAGAGGAAGGTCAGCCGCGAGGGGTTGAAGCGGAAGAAGTAGGCGAGCAGGATCACCCCCGCCATCGAGGTCGTCAGGCCACCGACGATGCTCGACGTCAGGTCCAGCAGCCCGATCCACCGGGGCAAGACATAGATGCCCCGGATCGCGAAGACCGCCATCACCAGTCCCGCCAGCAGCAGGGCCGGCAGGTAGAAGGTGCTGAACGGTTGGAAATCCGCCGCCGGAACGGTCCCGCCGATCTCCCAGCGGTAGCGCAGGCCATAGGCGAACGCGAAGGCCAGCCAGACCAGCCCCGCGTCCGAGAGGGCGTCCGCGCTCGGCATCACGAACGACGCCCAGGTGGGCGTCGCCGTCCTAGTCCCCGCGCGTCGCGGGACGATTACCTTGCCGCCGGCCTGGCTCAACTGCACGTCAGGTCCTCGACGCGTCTCCCTCGCGGTGGAGGCGTTGGTCTGTGGCCACCTGGCCCCGGTAGCCTCGACCGCCGATCGGGGACGCGGCCACGACCGGCGGCTCGCCCTGCCGATCGTCCGGCCCGCGCCAGGCCGCGGCGGGGCATTTCGCAGGTTCATCATACCCTGCCGCCCTTCCCCCATCCATCGCCCCGTTCCGGAGCGCCGGGGCACGGGCGTTCGCGATCTGCCGATCCGACCGGTCTTTGCCCGCCATCGTCTTGCCGGGCCGGGGCGACCGGCCATGGGTACCTCGACGCGAGACGATGGCATTCCTGACGCGGGTCCCCATCCGGGTGAGCCGCGGTCACCGGGACGGGGACCGTCGAGCGCGCGGCATCGGAAACGGGTCGCCACGACGCGGGCGCCCTGGCCCGGGACATCGCGGGCCCGGCCCATGCGCCGAATCTCGCTCCCCCTCATCACTTCCCGTCTCCACCACGGGGCAGCCGTCCTTCCCCGGCCCGATCCCTCACCTCGACACGATCCAGCGCCACCTCCCCAGAGCCTCACCCGGGCCACCGGGCCACCGGGCCACCGGGCCACCGGGCCACCGGGCCACCGGGCCACCACCGAAGCATCACTCATACGGGATCGTGACGCGTTGGCCGAGGGACCACGGTGATTCGCCGGCCAGCTTCGTCCGTGGCCAGCCCGGCCCGCGGATGCCCTCGCGTGCTCCATGGACGGGCCCGGACATCCCCGGCTGGTGTCCTGGCCACCGAGGCCCGGTGCTATCATCCGGCCATGGACCCCAACGAACCCGCCACCTCCCCACCCGTGGCGGCCAGCCAACCCGGTGCGCCCGGTGCACCCGGTGCGACGGACCTTCCCGATCACCCGCGACCGTCCGGTCCCCTCGGCGCCCGTCTCTGGGCCCCGTGGCGGATGGCCTACGTCGGGCGCGGCGAGGAACACCGCGACGCCTGCGTCTTCTGCGACCGGCTCGACGGCGACGACGACGTGGCCTCGCTGATCCTCCTCCGCCTCGACCACGTCTTCGTGATCATGAATCTCTACCCCTACGCCACCGGTCACCTGATGATCATCCCCCACCACCACGGGACGGCCATCGAGGATGCCCCGCCGGACGCCCTCGCCGCGATGGTCTCCGTCCTCCCCATGATTACCCGGGCGACCCGCCGCGCCCTCGGCTGCACCGGGTTCAACATCGGCATGAACGCCGGCGCCGTCGCCGGGGCCGGCATCGCCGACCACCTCCACCTCCACGTCGTCCCCCGCTGGCCCGGCGACGCCAACTTCATGCCCGTCATCGGCCAGGTCACCGTCCTGCCGGAAGCCCTCCCCGCCACCTACGCCAAGCTCCGTCTCGAGATCGCCCGCGAGTCCCGCCCACCCGCCGGGGCCGAAACGAGCGGGGCCGGCCCAGGCGCGAACCACCCTCACGACACCGGGCCCACGCCGCGTCCCGGGTCCGATGGTCCCCGTCATCCCGGCGGGGACAGCGAACCGACCGTGGCCGCCGAACGCGGTGGACCCGGCCGCCCTGACGAGGCGATCCCCCTGCTCGTCTCCCCAGACGGGACGCACCTCTGGCTCGACGACGCCGCGTCGCCGCCGCACCTCCCCGTCGCCCACGCCGCCCCCGGCGAACCGATCTGGCGGGCCGCCGTCCGCGTCGCGTCCCCGGTCGGCCGGGCCACCGTCACCGGCC
>JACCVE010000017.1 GCA_013698285.1 Chloroflexia bacterium
GGCTATGCTAGGGGGCGTTCGCGCGATCGATCGTCAGGGAGTTGCCGTCCGGATCAGGCGCCGGCGGTGGCGGTCATCGCGGAGGCTCGTTCGCGCAGGTCGGCGTAGAGGGCGGTGCTGAGGTAGCGCTCGCCGGTGTCCGGCAGGACCACCACGACCAGCTTGCCGCGATTCTCCTCCCGGGAAGCGACCTGGCGAGCGGCGGCGGCGGCGGCGCCACAGGAGATGCCCTTCAGCAACCCTTCCGTCCGCATCAATTCGCGGGCGGTGGCCATCGCGGTCTCACTGTCGATGTGGACGATCTCGTCGATCACCTCGCGGTCGAGGATGCCCGGCACGAAGTTCGCCCCAAGGCCTTGGATCTTGTGGGAGGCGGGCTGGCCGCCGGCCAGGATCGGGGACTCGGCCGGCTCGACGGCGACGACCCGGACGCCGGGCTTGAGGGCCTTGAGAGCCTGGCCGACGCCGGTGATGGTGCCGCCGGTGCCGACGCCGCCGACGAAGATGTCGACCTCGCCCTCGGTGTCCTCCCAGATCTCGACCGCGGTCGTCTCGCGGTGGATGGCGGGGTTGGCCGGGTTGTCGAACTGCTTGGGCATCCAGGCGTCCGGAGTCTCGGCCAGGATGCGATCGGCCCGCTCGACGGCGCCGCGCATGCCCTCGGCGGCCGGGGTGAGGACCAGCTCGGCGCCGTAGCCGAGCAGGAGCATCCTGCGCTCCAGGCTCATGCTGTCCGGCATGGTGAGGATCAGCTTGTAGCCGCGGGCGGCGGCGACCCATGCCAGGGCGATACCGGTGTTGCCACTGGTCGGCTCGACCAGGGTCGTCTTGCCGGGCTCGATCAGGCCCCGCGCCTCGGCGTCGTCGATCATCGCCACGCCGATCCGGTCCTTGACCGAGAAGCCGGGACTGAACGACTCGATCTTGCCGACGAGGGTGGCCGGGGTGTCCTTGGCGAAGCGGGCCAGGTGGATCAACGGGGTGTTGCCGACCGCCTGGGTAGCGTCGGCGGAAATCTTTGGCCGCTGGCGGCGGGCCGGGTAGTCGGTCGTGGATTCCATCTGGGTCGTGGTCTCGGTGCGGTCGATGGTCGTCGCCATGGGGGTGACCTCGTCATTGGCGGCCGCGAACCCGGCCGCGCTCGTTCGTTTCAACACGCCTATTATAGCATTCTATGTCAACAATAGGAAGAATCGCCGGGGGGCGACAGGCGATTGTTGGTGTTCACGGGGTTGACCGCAAGTGTCACGGGGCACCCACGGCTCGGGGGAGTGGTTGTCCTCCCCGTCAATCGGGGGTGGGGCACGACGGGAGGACACGAGATCCGCCCCTACACCTATGCGGGATACTCGTCATAGTGATATCTATACATACGGCTCATCGGTCATACACATCCCAGAGGGAAGGATTTGGTCTTTTCCCGGATTATCAGGACGCGTCGTGGTGGTCGAGCGAGCGGGCGCACCCGTCCTGCCAGGCTATCGGGCCGGGTCGGTCGTCGTGCCGCCGGTGGCGGGGCGGCCGCGGGGGTAGTCGGCCTCGCTGCCGATCCAGACGGCGCCGTCCGCGTAGTGCTCTTTCTTCCAGATCGGGACGATCTGCTTCAGGCGCTCGATGGCATATTGGCAGGCGGCGAAGGCCTCCTCGCGGTGGGCGGAGGTGACGGCGATCACCACGCTGGCCTCCCCGACTCCGAGCAATCCGGTCCGGTGCCAGATCGCGACCCGGTCGATGCCCCACCGCTGGCCGATCTCGTCGCCGATCCGGGCCAGCATCTTGACCGCCGCCGGGGCATAGGCCTCGTAGTCGAGGGACAGGACGGCCTGGCCCCGGGCGTGGTCACGGACGGAGCCGGTGAAGGTCACCAGGGCCCCGGCCGACGGGGAGGCGACCAGCGACTCGACCAGGCGGGGGTCGAGCGGACCGGTGACGACCGCGAAGCGGGACGGGGGCCCATCGCCCCCCTCCTGGCTGGCGCTCTCTCCCGACCCACCGCTTACCGGGGGGACGATCGCGACCTCGTCGCCGTCGGCGAGGGTCTGGCCTGGGGTGACGTAGTCCTCGTTGACCATCACCATCAGGGCCGGGGCCAAGCCGGCCAGGGACGGGTTCTCGGCGAC
>JACCVE010000078.1 GCA_013698285.1 Chloroflexia bacterium
GTTCCAGAAGACCTATTGGGATCGCTTCCCCGGCACCTACTTCCCCGGTGACGGCGCCCGGCGGGACGAGGACGGCAACTACTGGCTGATGGGCCGCGTCGACGACGTGATGAACATCTCCGGCCACCGCCTCAGCACCACCGAGATCGAGAGCGCCCTGGTCTCTCACCAGTCCGTCGCCGAGGCGGCCGTGGTCGGGACACCCGACGACCTGACCGGCGAGGCGATCGCCGCGTTCGTGATCCTCAAGAACGGCACCGAGCCCAGCGTGGCCTTCGGCGACGAACTGAGGCAGCACGTCGCCACCAAGATCGGCCCGATCGCCAAGCCCAAGACCCTGCTCTTCACCCCCGACCTGCCCAAGACCCGCTCCGGCAAGATCATGCGCCGCCTGCTCCGCGACATCGCCGCCGGCCGCTCCCTCGGCGACACCACCACCCTCGCCGACGCCGAGGTCGTCGAGACTATCCGTGACGCCTCCCGCGCCGGCCGCGACGAGGAGTAGGGGAAGGTGGGGACGTGACCGGAGAGGTGACCGACGTCGCGGTGTTCTCGTCATGTATCGGTCACGGGTGGCGATGCGACGGCGATGGCCCGACCACATCCTCACGAATGATGCTGCTGTCGGTCCGTCGTGAAACCCATCAAGACCCCACTCAGACCTGTAGGGGCGCTGATTGCTGCGCCCTTTCACCAGACACATTGGTCGATTTGGACCGTACGTTCCTGAGAAGGGCGCAGCAAGCAACGCCCCTACAGTGGGTATTATTGGCACGGACGGCGTGCATGACGAGTCCGAGCGCTCACCTGACTCCAATGAGCCGGGTCAAACCCAGAAAGGCTCAACGATGGCCATGACCGCGACGGAGACACCGCCCGATGCCCCCCAGTTCATCTGGCCCGTGGTAACCGGCGAGTCCCTCCGGCATGCGTGGATGAACTACGACCTGATGAGCGACTCACTCATGATCGCGTTCTCCGGCACCAATGAGCCCGCGATGCCGTGGGTCGTCGATGATGGCGGCCAGGACCTGATCACCGTGCGATACGACCATCAGACGCACCACGTCACCGGCCTGTTCTTCGAGTACTTCCTGATCTTGATCGTCCCGACCCGGCCCGCCTTCTACGCCTTCTTCGACCTCGCCGCCATGCGCGGCGTCAGCCCCGAGACCCTCCGCCGCATCCATGACCACTTCGGCCGCCCCGATGTCCCCGCCTCACTGGCGGACGAGTCGGCGTCCCGCCAGACCATGGCGGCCCTGATCGGGGAGATCGCCGCCGGCCACGCCCTCGAAGGGCACGAGCCCCGCACCGACCCTGTCATGGTGGCGCTGGTCCAGGAGGTCACCCGAGAACTCCTCTGGGCCGAACGCTCCGGCTAGGGCGGGGCGATGGTGACCACGACCGGCGGCGACACCGGGGCAAATCCGAATCCAGACGCGCCGACGTACGCCAGCGCTCGATCCGGCCGTCAAGGAAACGTGTGCAAAGTGTCTGGTGCCAGGGTCGCGGGCGCCCTGGTCAGACGTGGGGGTGACATGGGAGACGGCGCCACCCGGCGACCGAAACCGGCCCACCTGGGACCGGCCTACGCCGAGCAGTTCGGTGACCCCGCCGTCGTGGCCGCCTATCGCTACCGGCCAACCTATCCAGAGGCGGTCTTCCCCATGCTGGCTCGACTCGCTGGCGGACCGTCGGGTGCCGTCCTGGACGTGGGCTGCGGTGACGGCGCCATCGCCCGGCCCCTCGCCCCGCTGGTCGCTCGCCTCGACGCGGTCGATAGTGCCGCCGAGATGGTCCGGGCCGGACGGCGTCTACCCGGCGGCGATCATCCCCACCTGACGTGGACGGTCGGCCCGGCCGAGTCCGCGCCGGTGAACCCGCCCTACGGCCTCATCTCGGCCGGGGCGAGCATCCACTGGTTTGACTGGGACATCGCCCTGCCGAGATTCAGCCGCCTCCTGGCACCGGGCGGCTGGCTGGCGATCGTCGGCGAATCCGTCCGCCCCAACCCGTGGGACGCGGACCTCCAACCGATCATCGACCGCTATTCCACCAATCGCGACTATCGGCCATATAACGTGATTGACGAACTGACCTCCCGGGGCCTGTTCACCCGGGCCGGACAATGGGCGTCGGACCCCGTGCCCTTCCGGCAACCGATCACCGGCTACGTCGAATCGTTCCACGCCCGCAACGGCTTCTCCCGCGACCGGATGTCCCCCGCCGACGCGGCCGCCTTCGACGCCGCCGCGACGGCCCGCGTCGCCGGCCACTGCCCCGACGGCCAGGTCACCTTACAGGTCGTCGGCACGATCGTCTGGGGATCGCCGCTCGCACCCGTGGAGCGAACGGACGAGCGGTGATGACGGCGCACGGTGTTCCCGTCAACGCGATGCCCGTGGACATGGCGATGCCCGTGGATCTCGGCGAAGGGGACTACGCGGATCGTCCCACCCGCTATCCCTCCGGCGTCGCTCGTTCCCGCTCATGCCTCCGACCACGTCAACAGCGACACCGCCAACCGCTCCAATTCGTCCCGGTGCTGGACGGCGTCGCGCCAGCGGGCGGGGATCGCCCCGATGCCATACGCCGCCCCGGCCAGGGCGCCGGTCACCGCCCCGGTGGTGTCGGCATCGTCCCCGAGGGAGACCGCCGCGACGACGGTCTCTTCGAATCCCCCATGGTTGGCCAGGCACCAGAGGGCGGACCGGATCGTGTCCAGCACGTAGCCACCCGCCCGGAGGTCGTCTCGCGAGGTCCCAGCGGCACTCGTCACGGCATCGCGCACCCGTTTCTCGGGAACGCCCTCGATCGCCGCCGCCGGTGCCCCGGCGGTCTCCCCACCATCGAGCAGGTGGGCGATGGCCTGGTTGACCGCCACCGCGCCCCAGGTGCAGCGGGGGTCGGCGTGGGTGATCCGGGCACTGTCGATCGAGGCCCGGACCAGCCCGGCCGGGTCGCGCCGGAACCGCATCCCGGCCGGGGCGCACCGCATCACCGTGCCGTTGCCGGCCGCGCCGCGAGGCCCGGCCTCCCGCTGCACCGCCTCACCGGCCTCTTCCCACGATTCTCCCCCGGCGAGCCGGGCCAGGGCCGACCGGGTCGTCCCCCCGATGTCCTTGGGATCGCTCCGATACCAGTCCAGGAACTCCGCCACGAGCCGGTCCATGTCGAGCCCGCCGGGGCCACAGGACCGCGCCAGGGCCATGGTCATCTGGGTATCGTCGGTGATCTCGCCGGGAGCCAGGGAGAGCCAGCCGCCCCCGGTGAACTCGCGCGGCCCCTTCGGGTGCTCACGGGCGATCGCGTCCCGGGAGCGGAACTCGAACGGTCCGCCCAGCGCGTCGCCACAGGCCAGGCCGACCAGGCAGCCCAGGTACCGTTCCGACAAGCTCGGTCCCGCCATGTCGTCCATGTCACCGCTCCCCACCACCTCGAAATGACCCGTCGGCGACGCCCGTCCGCTCCCGGCCCGCTCATTCTGGCCGCGCGGGTATGATGCACCACTCGCCTGTGGCCCGGTGGGGCCAGCCACGGGGGATCGAACGGCGGAGAGCGCACGAACAGGTCGTCCGGACACCATGTCCGGACGGGGAGGGGATGAGGGGTGA
>JACCVE010000083.1 GCA_013698285.1 Chloroflexia bacterium
CCCCATGTCCGACGCGGTCAGATGGCGTGGCGGATCACCTGGGCGAGGGCGTGACACACGGTGGATACGTCGCTACGGACGCCTTCCCCGTGACACACGGCCGATGGGCAGCGGCGTGCCGACGGCGAACGCTGGATCGCGCACCGTCGCGCGGGGACTCTGGCAGCGTGGCCATACATGTCCATCCGCCATGGACGTGACCGGTCAGCGACGCGCCCCGCGCCATCGTCTGGACCCACCCGGCATGGGTGTCCGGCAACCCGGGGCGCCGGCTTGTCGCCGCCGCGACGTCATCCGGACCGATTGTCCGGCATAAACCACGACCGGCACGGTCCCTGCTATGGCGGCAGGGTGAACTGTCCCCCGTCGTCGGCGTGAGAGGAAGACCCCGTGGCCACCAAGAAGCTGTCGGACCGCATCATCGAGGCGACCCCGGGCATCGACGCCCTCGCCGCCGCGCTCCACAAGGCGTACGAGCCGCTGCTCGGCCAGGACGGACCAAAGGCGGTGAAGGACGCGCTCTACGGCGTCTGGCTCGGCCACCCACTCCACCCCGCCGTGGTGACGATGCCGATCGGGTTCTGGACCACGACGATGCTGCTCGACCTGATGGGCGAGGAGAAGGTTGCCGACCTGAGCCTGAAGCTAGGGACGGTCTCGGCCCTGGCCGCCGCCGCGTCCGGCGCCGCGCAGTGGCAGGACACCTACAACTTGGAGAAGCCCCGCCGCCTCGGCGCCCTCCACGCCGCGCTGAACATCACGGCGACGACCCTCTATGGCGCCTCCTGGGTGGCGCGGGCCCGTGGGTCGCGCGGAGTTGGGGTAGCCCTCTCGACGACCGCCTTCGGCATGGCGAACTTCTCCGCCTGGATGGGCGGCGACCTCTCCTACGATCTCGGCATCGGTGTCAACCGGACCGCGTTCGAGCAGCCGCCCACCGAGTGGACCGACGTCGTGGCCGACGCCGACCTGCCGGACGGCAAGCTGACCCGGGTCGAGGCGGAAGGGACGGCGATCGTGCTGCTCCGCCAGGGGTCGGAGATCCGGGCCATCTCGGCCGTCTGCACCCACCTCGGCGGCCCGCTCGACGAGGGGGAGATCGAGGGTGACGCGGTGGTCTGCCCCTGGCACAAGTCGGTCTTTAGCCTGACCGACGGCAAGGTCATCCACGGCCCGGCGACCTCGCCCGAGCCCGCCTACGAGACCCGCGTCCAGGGCGGCCAGGTCCAGGTCCGCGCGGTCGCCTAGCGGGGCGCTTCCGGCCCGGGCGGCGGATCGGTCTACCCGGCGCGTGCCCGGCGGGGCCTCCGGTGCAGCGGGGCGCCTTGGGTGGACCGGGGAGGGGCGTCATACCAGCGACACGGGGTCGTCGGCGTCGTGCCAGAGCGCCCGCATCTCCGCGCACGTTGCCAGGAGATGGTCGAGGGTGCCCCGGGCTTCGACCTGCCCACCCGCCATCACGATGATGTGGTCGGCCCGGCGCAACGCGGCCCGGCGGTGCGAGACGGCCAGGCAGGTCACGTCGCCGCCGGCCAGCAGGCGCCCCCACAGCTCACGTTCCGTCTCGATGTCGAGTGCGCTGGACAGGTCGTCGATTACCAGCAGTTCGGCGCCGCGGACCAGCATCCGAGCCGCTGCGGCGCGTTGTACCTGACCCCCCGAGAGCTTCACGCCTCTGGTCCCGACCGGCGTCTCCAACCCGGCATCCAGCGAGGCCACGTCCCGCTCCAGGACGGCGCCCCGGACGGCGGCGGCCAGGGCCGCGGGGTCGTGGGGAAGACCCAGCAGGATATTCTGCCGCAGCGTCTCACTGAACAGGCGCGGCACCTGGGCGGTGTATCCCGCGCGGGGCGGGACGAAGAACGCGGCCGCGTCGGGCACGACCTGGCCGTTCCACCGGATCTCGCCCTCGTCCCCCGGCAGCAACCCGAGGAGGACCCGCAGGAGCGTCGTCTTGCCCGCGCCGACGCGCCCCGTGACGACAGTCAGGCTACCCCGCGGCAGGTTTAGGTCCACGGTGGCGATACCTCGCCCCGACCCGGGATGGCGATAGGTCAGCCCCCGCGCCTCCACGAGGACCAACCGGTCGCGCTCGCCCCGCGCCGGTGACGGCACGTCGGGCAGGGGTCCCTTCAGGTGCAGGGGGGTGGGTGCCACCAACGCGGCGGGCGGGGCAGAACCCAACAGGGTGTCCATGCGGGCGAACGCGACCCCGGTCTGCCCGTAGTGGGCCAAGAACTGGCCCAGCCCGGCGGTGAAGTCAGCGATGAACCCCAGATAGGCGACGAACAGGACGAAGTCCCCCACCGAGAGTCTCCCGTCCCCCAGGCTCTCGGCGGCCATCAGCATCACGAGGCCCGTGCCCAGGCTCACCGTGTTGGTGGTGATGGCGTCGAGGCCGCTGGCGACCAGGCGATCGG
>JACCVE010000087.1 GCA_013698285.1 Chloroflexia bacterium
CGTCCCGCGTCATCACGACGGCGCCCCCCCGCGTCGGTTGCGCCCGGACGGGGTCACGAGGTGGATGTGGTCGAGGTGGTCGGTCACGACCCCGCCCGCCGCAGGGCCGCGCGGGCCTCGGGCACGACGAGCGGCACGGTGGCGACGCTGGCGGCGGCGGCGAGCAGGCACCAGGAGCAGAAGGCCCGGTGCCGCGTCCACTGGTCGACCGTCAGCTTGGCGCCGACCAGGGCATCGATCCCCACCTTGGCGGCGAGGGCGAGGGGGATCCACGACCGCGTCCGCACCCGGTCCTGTCCACCGGCCGCCGCCAGCCAGGCGGTGACGGCGTAGCTGCCGAGCCCGAGGACCGCGTCCGGCGTCGCGAGGATCGCGTAGGCCTCGGCCGACGCGTCGACGGCGTCGGCGTCCAACCGGGGCAAGGGCGGCTCCGGCAGGTGTCCGATGACACCCATCTGGTAAAGCGAGATGGGCATCATGGCACCGGCCGCGACGAGGGAGAGGCCGAGGATTCTCCGCCGCTGGCGGAGGAAGGGACCGGATCCCAGCCGCAGGTCCCGGCTCAATTGTTCAGGCGTCATCGTTTGGTCCCTTTCTTAACGCCGGTCAGGCCGGTCCCGCCATTGCGCGGCCCATCCCCTGGCTGCCGCGGCACCTCGGCGTCTCGGCGGCGATGATGGAGTCGCCAGCCCCAGCGCGCCGCGCATAGCGCAGCTCCGTGCATAGGGCGTTCATATCATAATATCTGTCTCGCAAGCACCGACTTGCCCCGCCCTTGCCTTGACTGGTGCGACGGTGAAGAGGGGGCGCCGCCTAGCGCCCCCTCCTCTATCGGTATCGGTTCACGTCAGATTCACATCGCCGGTTCGTCGGGATCGGCCGTGCCCGATACGGCAACGTCGAACACGAAGCCCTCCACATACGGGTCCGACTGGCCATCCTTGAATGCCATCGCCGTCTCGGCATAGAACATTCGCGCCTCCTCGACGCTCCTCTTGCCGGTGACGATATCGTTGGCCAGGTTGATCGCCAGGAAGTTCATCTCCTCCTTGTCACAGCGGGCGGAGATCTCGCCCTTGGTCCGCTCCACAATCACGCTGCCGTCATACTTCGCCAGCTCGTCGAAACAGTCGGGCGGGACCTGATAGTCCACGAACTGCTCGAGCAGGTCCGGGTGTGGCATCGGGAAGTCGTGCTGTACCACGTCACGGTTGAGGATGGTGCGCTTCCACGGTCCGTTGTGGTGCCAGATCAACAGGCTCGCGGTGGCCTCCTGCGGCGGGCCGTACTTGTCCATGACCGTCTGTGCGACCTCGGACGAGACATCGGGCCACTGGCGGACGATCTCGTCCACCACGTCCATGCTCACGGGACTTGCCGCCGGGGTCGCATCCTGGGCGGCAGCGGCCCCGAGGCGAGTGGCGGCGGCCGCCCCAGCCATCACTCCCGCCGTCTTGGCCAAGGTCCGTCGATTCAGTGTGTCAGCCATCGGTTCCTCCGTTCATTGCAACATGTCAATGAGACATGTCAGCGAGACACAGACGATCGTGTTTGTGACCACGCGTGCCGGTTCCTCCAGGCCAGCGTTCCTTGAGCGTCGCCGACGCCTTCCTGGCCGCCTTGAAGCGAGACCAGGGAAGCGACGGTTCCTACGCGTTTCTCCCCGACGCGCGGACCCGATCCAGGTACAGGCCGAGAACCGTGCCGAAGAAGACGGTGTGGGCCAGGAACTGGACGGTCTCGTTGGTCCCGTTGGGGAACCAATCCCAACCGGCGGCCGGCGCGATGACGTAGAAGTCCACCAGCCAGAGGATGAGGCCAAACAGGCTGGCGGCAACGACGAGGGCCCCCCTCGACCTCGCCAGCGCTGGTACCAGCGACGCGATCAGGCCGAAGGTCATCCCGAAAATGCCCGACATGACCATGTGCACGACTGCACCGGCGAGTGCCGCCGTGGCGAGCGAGTAGCCCGGGGCGAGCGCCTCGCTACCGAGCACCATCGCCCCGATCATCCGGAGCGGCATGAAGAAGGCATCGGCACCGTTCATCAGCGCCGCCATCACCATCTCGAACATGGCAAAGGTGATCCCGGCGACGATGCCTCCCACCATTCCCTGTTTCGCCCACCGGCCCGTATCCGGGTGGACCCCGGTCATACTGGCTGTTGCCATCTCACTCACTCCTTACCGCCTTCGCGGCCTAGGTCGTTACCGGTCTCCAGGACGCCCCGAGCGGTGACGCCGCCAGCATTACCTGTCGGGCGTGCGCTCCGCCTCCAGGTTCTGTCGGCGAGCGCGCCGGAGGCCGGCCAAAATGGCCTCGGTCGGATCACGGAAGTGCTCCACGGCGCGCCCGGCCAGATCGTCGCACCAGCTGTAGTAGCCGGCGCCCCATGACGCCTCGATGACCTGCACCCGACACCGCTCGCCCTCGATCGTGACCGAGCGGCCCGAGAGCCCGACGGTGCCCTCAACACCCAGTACCCGCAACGCGTCGACGAGTCGCGTCATCACTCCTACCCTTTCCCGTCGAAATCGGCGTGCTTGGCCGGGAGCCACCTGATCCGGCCTTCACCGTAACGGGAAGAGGTCGACGTGCCGGTCACCAATGGTCAACAGCTGGGTCAACAGGGAGTCAACAGACGTCAACGGAGCCGGATGGGGCCGCGATCGGCGGACCGGGCCGCGATCGGCGGACGAGCCCGAGATCGGCGGGCAGGGCCGGGCGGGAGTGGGTCGGCTGGTGAGGACGGTCGAGTCAGTCAGTGGGGATGGACGAAGCGATAGCCGATGCCCCACTCTGTCTGGATGTAGCGGGGGTTCTCTGCGTCCTCACCGAGCTTGCGACGGAGGCGCTGGATGAACACTTTGAGGTAGTTGGGCTGGGTGATCCACTCCGCCCCCCAGACCCGCTCCAGCAGCACGTCGTGGGGCATCACCATCCCGGCGTGCCGCGCCAGTTCTTCCAGCAGCCGGTATTCCGTCGTCGTCAGGCGCACGACCTCGTCCCCCAGGCGCACCTCGTGGGTGGAGAAGTCGATGGAGAGCGCACCGCTGGTGAAGCGCGGCGTTGGCTGGGCGTCCTGCCCAGGGGCTCGGCGGAGCAGCGCCCGCAGCCGGGCCAGCAGCTCCAGGTGATCGAACGGCTTCGTCAGGTAATCGTCCGCGCCGAGGTCCAGGGCCCGG
>JACCVE010000092.1 GCA_013698285.1 Chloroflexia bacterium
GGGGGGGGCGGCGTCTCTCCTCCCCGACCCGTCCCCGACTCGTGACGCTCCCGGTGCTATCGTCGGAATGTCAACCGATCTGGAGGTATCCATGGCCAAGACGATCACCGACCCCCACATCGCGACCGGTGCCGGCGACGGCCATGATTTCTATCTCACTCCCGAGGAGGGTCGCCGGGAGTTCGAGGCCGCGGCCCGGAAATGGATGAACATGGGCGGCGAGGAGTTCATCCGACGCTGGGAAGCTGGCGAGTACTGGGGCATCGCCGACGAGGACGGCCACCGGCACATCGGCGACTTGATCATGATGATTCCTCTTGCCCGCCAGGAGTCCTAGGGAAGCTGCCGATGCCTACGTCAGCCGATGCCTACGTCAATGGTGTGAGACGCGTGACCGGGTGTGTGACGGAGAGGCTCTTCGCCGGTACGGGCTTTCGGCCAGCGCCAGCGACGCAGTACGGGGCATTCCTCCCAGCGACAGAGCCCGTCATCCTGCGCGACGCGGATCGGACGCGCGGCGTCGCGCTGGCCGTTCGATACGACTACATCGTCGAGGATGTCGGGACCGACACTGCCGGTAGGGAGTTCCGGATCCGAGAGACGAGCTATCGGTTTCAGGTTTCCGATCGCGACGGCCGCGAGATCCTCGCCTACCACTGGCACCCCGAAGGCGTCAGCCCCGTCACCGAACCGCACCTGCACCTCTCCGGCCGCCTCCGCCCCCTCGACGCGGGGGAACGGGACGCCCGGTGGCGCTGGGTGAGATGCACCTGCCGACCGGGCAGGTGACCCTTACCCAGGTGGTCCGACTCCTCATCACCGGGTTCGGCGTCGAGCCGCGCCGGCCGGACTGGGAGACGATTCTCGGGCGTGGCGCGGGGCCGTGATGATCGTGGGGCATCCGTGGGACACGAGAGGTCAACACCGTCGTTCGGGCGCGGTCATCGCGCCGCGCCTATTCGCACGCGTCCGGGTGTCGCTCGCAATAGGGCGTGTCCCCGGGCAAGCGATGGCGGGTGTGGGAGACCACGCGATACACCTGGTCTTGGATCTGGCGCATCACGGGGAGGCGGTAGATCGCGTGGGGCAACGACGTGCCGAGGGCGACCGAGAGCGTCATCTGGATCGCCCCCGCGCCCCGGTGCTTCGCCCCCTCCGGGGTGATCGCCCAGGCGGCCCCGTCGGTGTCGGCCTGGCTCAGCCCATATCGTTCGTGGACCCCGGGAGCTTGGGCGGGTACCACCGTCACGCGGTGGTGGCGGTCGAGCGTGGTTGCCCAGCGCACCGACCGGGTGCAGAATCCTCAGGTGCCGTCGAAGATGAGTGTCAGGCGCGGTGGGGACTGGGCCATCGGGAACTCCTCGGGGGTACGGGTCGAGGCCGGCGGGGCGAGAGGAACCGGCGAACGGTCGCGGTGTTCAGCGGCGCGGGCGGACCATCACACTCCCCACCAGGTCCACGAGCCGCTCGACCGGGAAGAACGGGGCGAAGGCGACGCCGGAGAGCTGATAGCGGAACGAGATCCTCATCACCAGGTAGATGCCGACGTGCATCAGGTAGGCGTTCAGCGCCCAGGCCCGGGCCACCCTCCGGTCCAGCAGCACGGCCGGTGCCAACGCCTCCATCGCCAGGGACCCCATCGCCAACAGCCGCAGCAGCCCCGGTCGCCGGTAGAGGGGGACGGCCAGCGGGGCGGACTGACCGCCGAGGAAGTCCTTGCGCAGGCCATCGACGGCGATCTGGCGCCGCAGGGCCTCGCCGCTCATCCAGTGGCGCCCCATCGGCCCGCGCAGCTTGGCGACCGCCGCCACGAAGTAGGTCGAGACGGTCACCGCGTTCATCAGCCGGATCGGCCAGCCGTACTGCCAACTGGTCGCGGCCGGGCCATTCGCCGCCCCGCGCCGGGCCAGGGCGTCCAGCGAGTAGGCATCGGCCGACGGGGTGGTGCCCAGCACCAGGGCGTGGACGACCAGGATATTGTCGGAGTGATAGATCATCGACCAGGAGTTGCGGTAGCTGAGGGTCCAGAGCAGCAGCCCCCCGAACGATGGCCCGGTGAACCGGTGCCTCCACCCCAGGATGAACGCCACGTTCGCCACCAGGGTGGCTCCGACCAGTGCCCGCGCCACCCGCGCCGGGATCGGGCGGCGGAGGGGACGGGCCACCCCCACCGGTTGGAACAGGGCCGGGTCGGTCCGGAACACGGCCCGCAGCATGCCCCGGCGTCGCCAGAGATAGACCAGGCTATAGGTGCCGACCAGGACCCGGAGCACCGCCGGGCGCGCCGCCGGCGCGGGGGCGAACCAGCCATTGGCCAGGATCCGGAGGAGACGCATCACCATCAGACCACCCATTCCAGACCCGGCGTCACGACCATGGCCCCCATCCCATCCGAAGCCAGGGCGGGGAGGGTCGGAGTCACCACGGCGATGGGCAGAGCCGTGCCGATCGGGAGAGACGCGACGACCTGGCAGTCGATGGGCGTGAGCCGCCCGGCGTAGTAGTCCGCGAGCCGGAACCGGCCGGTGACGAGTTCGACCCGCACGACCGGCGGGACCGATCCCCCGGCCGGGCTCGCCAACCAGATGGCGGCGCACCGACAGACCTCGCTCGCCTGACCCTCCCGGATGCGCCGGTTGATCTGGCGCCGGACCTGGTTGAGCCCACCGTTGCCAACGCACAGGTATGGGAGGAGATGCTCGCCACCGGCCGCGTCGACGCCGCGGATGTACGTCACGGCCACGCGACGACCCCGCCGGGCCGTGAACATCGGATAGTACGAGAGGGGAAACCCATCCCGCGGCTGCGATCGCCAGTTCTCCCGCAGCGGCCAGAGGATCGCCCCGAGGACGAGCATGCTGATCCCTCCCCGGAACAGCTTGGCCCGCTCATCTCCCGCTGCCTGGCTCCTCATCCCGGTCCCCACCATCCTTGCTCCCCCACGCCCGGCCGACACGGCCCAGGTCTCTCCGGAACCTGCCCATTGCCCAAGCAGAGCGAGGCTGAGAGGACACTGATACACCGGCCCCGGCGAGGGGCCGGGGCGGCACCGGGGCGGTCCCGTCGTGATAGCCTCCGTCAGACGATCGGGGCGGGATGTCGCGCCGGGAAGCCGGGCGGTGGCGGACTCGGCCGGCGACGCAGAACGGGGGACGCGGTGAACTCACGAGATGGTGGAGCGGGCAACGAGCTGGCGGGTGACCCTGGCCGGGTGCACATCGGCCAGGTCGTGCGGCTCCAGGTCCAGACCTCAAGCCTGAAGGTGCCCACCGGGGTCGGCCGGACCGAGCGGTATCATCCCGTCGCGCTGCGGCCGGTCCCCGCCTTGGAGTTCGACGGCCGAGGAGTCGTCGGCCGGGATGGCGAGGCGACCCTTGCCGATGTCCACCACCCGGCCCATCCGGACACGAAATGCCGGGGCACCAACGCCATCTCGATCGGGTTCACCAGCCACTACGACTCGATGCGG
>JACCVE010000130.1 GCA_013698285.1 Chloroflexia bacterium
GTCGCCATTGAGCAAGGGCAAGATGACCTGGGTCTCAGGGTCACCGAAGCGAGCGTTGTACTCCAGGACCACCGGTCCCTGATCGGTCAGGATCAATCCGGCGTAGAGGACACCCCGCATCGGGCACCCTCGGGCCGCCATCGTGGCCACGGTCGGGGCCAGGATCGTCAGCTCGATCCCGGCCAGCCAGGCCCCATCGAGGCCAGGGACCGGGGCAAAGGCGCCCATGCCGCCGGTGTTCGGGCCGGTGTCGCCGTCGCCGACCCGCTTGGCGTCGCGGGCCGGGGCCAAGCAGACCACTCGCTCCCCGTCACAGAAGGCCAGCACGGAGACCTCCGGGCCTTCCAGGAACTCCTCGATCAGCACCGTCTGCCCGGCGGCCCCGAGGACCGCGTCCTCGAGCATCGCCGTCAACACCGTCTGGACGTGCTCCCGGTCGTGGACGATCACGACGCCCTTGCCGGCGGCCAAGCCATCGGCCTTCAGGACGAGCGGCCAGCCGAAGTCGGCCAATGCCGCCATCCCGCTGCCCACGTCGGTGACCGCGACCGAGCGGGCCGCCGGCACCCCGGCTTCCCGGAGGAGGTCCTTCGCCCAGGACTTGCTGGTCTCGATCCGGGCGGCGGCGGCGGTCGGGCCGAAGGCGAGGACGCCCTCGGCCCCGAGCCGATCGGCCAGACCCCGGGCCAGCGGTTCCTCGGGGCCGATCACGACCAGGTCGATCCGTTCCCTCCCCGCCGCCGCGACGATCCCGTCGAGGTCGTTGGCCGCGACCGGCAGGTTGGTCGCCAGGCCGGCCGTCCCGGCATTGCCCGGCGCGCAGAGGATAGCACCCACCCGGGGCGAGCCAGCTAACTTCCAGACCAGCGCGTGTTCCCGAGCCCCGCCCCCGACCACCAGCACCCGCATCCCCATCCCCCACTCCCCCACCCGCTCCGCTCGTGTGTCCCGCCAATCGTCTGGCGCCAGCCCTTCCTTCTCCCCAGATTGATTGCCGCCCGCTGCTGTCCCCTCGTCCCTCTCGTTCTTCCGTCTACCGTCTTCCGTCTACCGACTCGGTCCGGCAGACTATACTCCCGCGGGATGATCCGGCCGACGACACACCATGAGGAGCCCCCATGATCGACCTGCCCGCGAACGATACGCGCGTGTTCCTGTTCCACAGCCCGGACGCCTCCGCCGACCCCGGCGGGGCGATGGAGGCCGTCAATAGCTGGCTCGGCAAGGACCGCTCGACCTCGCAGTACGCCAACCTGCGGGTGCGGGACATCGCGATCTCGGCCGACGGGCGGGGGGGCGTCTTCATCACCGTGGTCTGTAGCCTCGGCCGGGCCAAGAGCAACTCCGTGGAGATCGAGGAGCAGGTGATCCCGGCGATGTAGGCCGGTCGAGTCCCCGCTCTCCGCGCCCATGTCTCGACCCAGATACCCAACCCGTCCCGACGCTCCCCGGACAGTGCGTCACGGCAGGAGGCCCGCGTGACCGACCGGCCCCGCCGCCTCATCCTGCTGATGAGCCCGGCCACCTACCGGGGCGGCAGCTTCCTCGACGCCGCCCGCGAGCTGGGGCTGGACTGCCTGCCGACCGTAGACCTGCCGCCCGGCCTCCAGGCCGCCTGGGAACTCCCCGAGGGCGTGATCGCGCTCGACCTGGCCGACCCCGCGACGGCGGTGGCCCGGATCGTTGCCGAGGCGGCACGGGAACCGGTCGACGCGGTGCTGGCGGTGGACGACGGGGCAACCCTGGTAGCGGGGCAGGCCAACGCGGCCCTCGGCCTGCCCCACAATGACGCCGGCGCCGCCCTAGCCGCCCGCGACAAGTGGGTGATGCGGGAGAGGCTGCGGGCGGGGGGCGTGCCGGTGCCCTGGTATCGTCGCTTCCCGGCCGCGACCGATCCCGCCGCGATCGCCGACGACCTGGAGTACCCCCTGGTCGTCAAGCCGACGATGCTCTCGGGCAGCCGGGGCGTGATCCGGGCCGACGACCCGGCCGGGTTCACCCGGGCCTTCGCCCGCACCCGCCAGATCGTCCGCAAGGAACGGGGCGACGATGGGGGGGACATCCTGGTCGAGGGCTACCTGCCCGGGGTCGAGGTGGCCCTGGACGGCCTGCTGACGGACGGCGAGCTGCGCGTCCTGGCCCTGTTCGACAAACCCGACCCGCTCGATGGCCCCTTCTTCGAGGAGACGATCTATGTCACCCCCTCCCGCCTGCCGGCCGCGACCCAACGGGCGGTCAAGGCCCGGGCGGCCGCGGCGGCCCGGGCAATCGGGCTGCGGACCGGCCCGATCCACGCCGAATTGCGGGTCAACGACGCGGGCGTGTGGTTGATCGAGCTGGCTGGCCGCTCGATCGGCGGCCTCTGCTCGACGATCCTGGAGTTCGGGGCCGGAGTCAGCCTGGAGAACCTGATCCTCCGCCACGCCGTCGGACTGCCCCTCCCCGATCACCTGGAGCGTGAACCCGGGGGCGGGGGCGGTGCGGCGGTGATGATGATCCCGATCCCCCGGGGCGGGATGCTGCGCGGCGTCTCGGGCGCGGACGAGGCCCGGGCGGTGCCCGGCATCACCGGAGTGGAGATCACCGCCCGCCTCAACCAGCCCCTCGTGGCATTACCCGAGGGGGCGAGCTACCTCGGCTTCATCTTCGCCCGGGCGGACGATCCGGCTGCGGCCGAGGCCGCCCTGCGGGAGGCGCACGCCGCGTTAAGGTTCCGCATCGACCCGTTGATCCCGCTAGCGGTCGGCGGCTGAGGGAGTGGTGCCGAATCGCTAGCTAACGACTAGAGACGCATCTCAACTCGACGTTTACGGAGCCGTCGAACTAGGAGCTACCGGCGTTGCCAGTGATCCTCCTGCCAGCACGGCATCGACCTGATCTCGATCAACTTGAATGATGCGGGCGTCCACCGAGGCGCGGTCCCGAATGACATACATCTGTT
>JACCVE010000132.1 GCA_013698285.1 Chloroflexia bacterium
CGGCGTCGCCGATCGCCTCGTGATCGTCCCGCACGGCGACCTCCACACCCTCCCCTTCGCGGCCCTCACCGATCCCGCCGGTGGGGAGGCCGCGCTGGACCGCTGGGAGATCCGCCACGTCGCCAGCGCCAGTGTCCAGACCCGTCTTGCCAAGCACCCGTCCCCGGTTCCGGGCCCTGATCCCGGCCCTGGCCAGGGAGCCGGACGCGACATGGTGCGGGCAGTGGTCATCGGCGTGCCGGATGCCCGGATCCCCGAGGTGGAGCGGGAAGTCCGCGCGGTCGCCGCGGCCCTGGGGCGGGCGGATGTCCTGCTCGGGGAGGCGGCGACGGTCGACCGGGTCAGCGCGGCGGTCGCCGGGGCCGACCTGGTCCACATCGCCTGTCACGGCAGTTTCGACCCCGGGCGTCCCCTCTCGTCGGGATTGCGATTGGCCGACCGCTGGCTGACCGTGCGCGAGATCTCCACCCTCCGCTTCTCGGCCGGCCTGGTCGTCCTCAGTGGATGCGAGACCGGGGTCGGGGGGGTCGAACGGGGCGACGAGGTGACGGGGTTGACGAGGGGGTTCTTCACCGCCGGGGCGCGATCGCTGCTGGTCAGTCTCTGGCCGGTGGATGACGTGGCGACGGCCCGGCTGATGCGCGTGTTCTACGACGCGTGGACGCGGGGCGCGTCCGGCCCGGCAGCCCTGCGCGCGGCGCAGCGGGAGATGGCCGCCGACGGGGTCCATCCGGCGCTCTGGGCGGCCTTCGTCATGGTCGGCGGGACCTGACACCGGGGGGACTCCCGACCCGAGTCGGGTACCCTTCCCACCACCCGATGACCATTGAGAAGTCGAGCGTCGCCGGGTCAATGGTTACCCATGGAGGATGTACGAGATGACACGTGATCGTTCCCATCTGCTGACCTGGATGCTCGTCCTGGCCCTCGGGCTCGGTGTGACCCCGGTCACCGCGCTGCCGGCGGACGCCGCGCGGGTACCTGATCGGTCCTTCGCGCTGCAGGACGACGATGACGTGGACGACGACGCCGGGGACGATGACGACGATGTCCCGGCCGGTGACGACGACGGCGCGGTGGGGGACGACGGCGCGGATGACGACGATACGGCTCCGGCGGTCCAGCCGGTCGGGCCGGCAGTCACCGACGACGACGGTGACCCGGCCACGGATGGCTACATCGCCAGCCAGGCGGTGGTTCGCCTCGATGGCGGCGCCGACTTGGCGGCCCTGAATGCCCGGTATGGGACAGTCACCCTGGCCGAGGTCGAGGGGCGCCCGATCGCCCTCCTGGCACTGCCGCCGACGGGCGACGACCTCGGGCTGACCGCGGTCATCGCCACCGACGGCGACGTGGCCTGGGCCGAGGTCAACGGTGTCGGCAGCGCACCGGAGGGACGGCCCCAGGAGTTCTTCCTGAGTGGGACGGCGACCCTGACCGGATCGGCCGACCACTACGCCCCGGAGTTGATCGGTGCGACCCGGTCGAGCTGCGCCACTGGGGAAGGAGTGACGGTCGCGGTGATCGACACCGGGGTCGAGGTGGCGCACCCGTTGCTGGACGGTCGCCTGGGATTGCCGGGCCGCAACCTGCTGAC
Organism: Chloroflexia bacterium; assembly: GCA_013698285.1. Taxonomy (GTDB): domain Bacteria; phylum Chloroflexota; class Chloroflexia; order Thermomicrobiales; family UBA6265; genus JACCVE01. Next base: position 1,598 of record JACCVE010000132.1, read on the forward strand.
GGGTGGTGAGGACATCGCCGACCTCGGTGACGGGCTCGACAACGACGCCGACGGCATCACCGACGAGATGACGGGGCACGGCACGCACGTCGCCGGGATCATCGCCCAGGTCGCCCCGGGGGCGACGATCCTGCCGATCAAGGCACTCGACAGCGACGGCAGCGGCGAGGCCTTCCGGGTGGCGCGGGCCATCTTCTTCGCCATCGACGCCGGGGCCGACGTGATCAACCTCAGCCTCGGCTCGACCCGGGATACCCGGGTCATCGCCGACGCGGTCGCCGAGGCGCGAGCGGCCGGGATCGTGGTCGTGGCGGCGGCTGGCAACGCCGATCGAGCGACGCCGGTGGAGTTTCCCGCCGCCGACGACAACGTGATCGGTATCGCGGCGACGGATGCCGAGGATCGCAAGAGCACGTTCAGCAATTACCACGCCGGCGTGGACCTCAGCGCCCCCGGCACGGACATCGCCAGCGCCTACCCCGGGCAGACCTACGCCGTCTGGAGCGGTACGAGCATGTCGACGCCTTTCGTGGCCGCCGGGGCCGCGCTCCTGCTTGAGCAGAACCCAAGCTGGTCGCCGGAGCGGCTGGTCGACCATCTCGGCGAGACGGCCCAACCCTTCACCGGCGTGACCGCGGACACGGCCTACGCTGGCTTGCTCGGGGCGGGCCGCCTCGACGTCGCCGCCGCGACCGCCTGCGAGGACGCGCCGGGCACCTGATCGGCTCGGCCCCGAGGTCACGCGGAATCCGGATGATGATCCGGACATCGAAGTGCCAGGGTTGTCCGGGAGGACCCGCGGCCGTGGCCCTGGAGGACACGAGGTCCTCTCCGATGATGCGCATCGAACATTGACGCCGTAGGCGGATTCCGCATCAGAGGACCGCTGGGATTGGCCGGCGGTCATCCCCGGGGTGCCGGAGCGGTCACCGGTTCAGGCGAAGTCCTCGGGCCGGGGGATGGGGTGCTCCTCGGTGCTGTCGGTCGAGGACGCGTCGGGGTGGCTGACGACGACACGTGAATCGATGATCCGGTCCTCCCCGTCCCACCCCGGCCGTGCGGCCCACCGGGGCAACCCCGGGTCACGTCGCCCCGGGTGGGGATCGCCCGTTTCGGAGGTATCCCCTCGATCGTCGGATGCGTCCCTCGCCCCTCCCGATCCCGTGGGGATACCGGCCGGGGTCGGCACGTCGTGGCCCTCCCCTCCCCGACCGAGGCTGTCCGTGGCGCCCGGGTCGCGAGGTGGGGCGGAGTGGACGGGGGGAGCCGCACCGGCGGCCGCGGGCGACCCGTGGACCGGCCAGGTCGCCGGGGTGCCGTCGATCACGGGTACGGTGGACGGTGTGGCGGCGTCACCGATCGCCTCGTGCCTGGTCACCACGGCGGGCACTGGCAGAGACGGGGTGTGGCCGACGAGGGCGGCGATCCACCGGGCGGCGTCGGTCGTCCAGTCGTCCAGGGCGTCGTAGAGGCCGTGCGTTCCCCGGGGATACCAAACCAGCGTGGCCAGGTCTCCCCCGGCGGCGGCGAGCCGGATGGCCTCGGCGGGCGGCACCATCAGGTCCTGGCCGGCCCCGAACACGAGCGCCGGACACCGCAGCCGGGCCATCGCGGGGCCGAGGTCATAGGCGGCGGCGATCCCGGCCAGGTCCTCGTCCCCCCCGGCCACCAGGCACTGGTCCCGCAGCAGGGGGATGGCCCGCTCGAACCAGTCGCCCGGGGCGAAGGGGGGGGTGACGGCGACGATGCCGGCGATGCGGTGGTGGGCGGCCGCGGCGTGGACCGCGATCGCGCCGCCGAGGCTGAAGCCGACCAGCACGACGCGGTCGGCGTCGAGGTCGCGATCGTGGGTCGCCAGATCGAAGATGCCAGCGGTGAAGTCGTCGTCGCGGGGATCGGGCGCACGATCGCCGGTCACCTCGCCGGTTCCGGGGTTGTCGAGGGCCAGGACCGCCAACCCTTCCCGCAGGAAGGCCCCACGCCAGAGGATCAGTTCTTCCTTGCTGGTCGTGACGCCGTTCAGCAGGACGACCAGGGGAGACGGGCCCGCGGTCTCGGGGAGGGCCAGGTAGCCGGGCAGCATCGTCGTTCGCCAGGGCACGAGGATCCGGCGGGTGCGCGGGAGGGTCTGGCTGACGGTGCGGGCGAAGAGGCTGGTAGCCGAGGCGCGGCAGGCCTTGGCCAGACGCTGGTCCTCGTAGGCGAACCATCCGGCGACGTGGTAGCAGAGGGCGGCGAGCTGGCGCAGGTCGGCGTCGCCCGCGAGGTCCCCTTCCCGCTCGGCGCGGCGGGCGTCGCCCAGGAACCGCTGGGCCGTGCCGGTCCAGGCTTCCGCCCAACCAGAGAGGGCGCGGACCTCCGCCAGGGTGTCGGCGACGACATCGGCGGGCAAGCCCATGGCCGCGAATCGGGCTCGCCAGCCGCCCTTGAGCCGGCGCAGGACCTGTGACCGCAAGAGGACATCGGCCCGGCCGCGGGTCAGGTGACGGCCGAACCGCCAGCCGTAGGGCACCACGGCCCCCGGGGTCATAGTGACCGGTACGGGTCCGGTGGCAGGTACGGCATCACGATCGGCGGGGGGGCGTCTCATCAGGCGGGCTCCTGCCATCGGACCTGGCGGGCACGGTCGACCATGTCGAGGATCGCCTCCCGCTCGTCGTCGTCCCGGGTCACGAACGTCAACACCTCGAGGCGGGACGAGACGCGACGCAGGTAGGCGACGATGGTCTCGATCATCACCTCACCGACCGTATCGACCGCCAATGGAAAGTGCCCGATCCCGGTGCCGAAGACCGGGAAGGTGACCGTCCGCCAGCGGCGGGCCTCGCAGAGTTCCAGCATCGCCAGCGTGGTCCGTTGGACCGTGACGAGGGTGGTCGGGGCACCCGGCATCTCGCGCAGGATGGCATGCACGATCACCTCCACGCCGCGTCCCGCCAACAGGCCCGGTTCGGACGGGGCGACCGACCCGAGGGCCAGGGGGGCCTGGGCCATGATCGAACGCTCGATCCGCTCCGCCGCGTCGCGCCCGACCGACCGGCTCAACCCGACCGCCAGGGTGCCGCGCTGGTTGGCCGGCACGACGAGCGCCCGGGCCACCTGGTCGGTGAGAGGGCCTACCGTGACCGTGATCACCGTCCGGGAGAATCGCTGGCCACGGGGAGCCCCGGGCTCGGCCGGGGACAGGTCGGCGGGGAGGGAATCACGGTCCATAACAGGGTGAGTCTAGCATCTCCGTGTCACCCTCGCGGCGCCTCCGGCCCTGCCGAACGTGGCCGGTCGCCAACGGGCGGAACTCTCCACCCGCCACCATCGCTGGCCCCATCGCCCGGTGGGCGTCGGGTCAGGAAGGGAGGGCCGTCGCGGGCAGGAGCCAGAGTTGCCCCGTCGCGGCATCGATGAACAGGACCCCGTCGGTCACCCACGCGGGGGCCCGCGTTGCCCCGGCGGGTGAGACATCCAGGGTGGCTATGGTCGCACCCGACGGCGAGACGATCGCCAGTGTGGCACCCGAGGTCACGACCAGGGCTGAACCGTCCGGCGCCCAGTCGAACCCCACCCCCGCACCTGCCGCGATGACCACCGGGTTGGCGCCCGGGGCGGCGAGATCGGCGATCACGAGCTGTCCCTGGACGACGTAGGCGATCATGCCTGCCGGGCCGATCGCGGCGTCGGTGATCTCGCCGCCGGTCGTCTCTGGGCCGAGGTCCACTTCGGCACCGGAGGCGGAGACGGCCACCCAACCGCCGCTAGCGGCCAGGATGATCGCGTCGTCCGCTTGGAAGGGATGGAGCGTTCGGCCTTGCTGGCCCACGGCCGTCCAGAACGGGGCGGCATCACCGGACCGCCAGAGTTCGATGCCCCGGTCCGGGTCATCGGGGTAGGTGCGCTGCACGATTGGCCGTCCACCCAGCCACCCGGCCGGCACATCACGCACCGCGCCGGTGGGCGTCACCGGCGCCGCGGTCGGGTCGGCGGCGCCATCGCCCGTCTCCACATCGTCGTCCACGTCGATGATGACCGCGTCGTCCGCCTCGACTGGGGCCACGCCGACCTCCACCGGGGTCAGGGCGCCCGTCGCGGCGTCCACGACGCCGACCGACGGCCCAGGGGCCCCGGCGGGATAGTAGGCGATCAGGAACCGGTCCCTGCCCGGCTCCCACATCGGGTAGAACGCGCCACCTACCTGGACTTGGACTGACCTCCCGGCCCGGTCCACGACCCAGAGTGGGCCGCCCCGGCCGTCGCCGACGAGGAACCACCGCTGGCTGGAGGAGAGGACGAGCGGGCCGCCCTGAGATTCACCCGTGGGGAGACCGATCAGGGGGGCGGCCTGGACGGCGTCATCCACCCCGGTGGACGGAGGCGATGGCTCTCCCCCCTGTCCATCGTCCACGACGACCGCGGCCGACGGCGTCGGGTCGGTGACGGGAGTGTTCCCGGGCACCACGACGGCGTCCGCCGGCGCCGTCGGATCAATGTCCTCCACATCGTCGGGGTCGTCGGGCACGATCGGCACGGCAGTCTCGGTCGGCGACTCACCCGGCTGGCCCTCGCGCGTGCCGTCTACCGCGGTTGGCTCCCCTTGGCCGGTGGTGACCGTGGGGTTCTGGGTCGGTTCGACGATGCCGGCCGGGGTCGTCGTCGGTCGTACGGGAGTGGCCGTCACCTCGACGGTCGCTGGCAGATCCGCCGTGGACGTCTCGCCATTCACCGGAGAGCCGTCGTCACCATCGCGGTCGACGATCACCGGTGTGCCGGTCGCCGGGTCCGTGGCAACCGTTGGGATCGCCGTCGCGATCTGGTCCGAGTCGGGATCGGCGGTCGCAGTCTCGGTCTCGGCGGTCGCGGTCTCCACGTCGGAGACGATCGAACCGGCCTCTCCCGAGTCATCGTCGTCTTCGCAGGACGGGTCAGTCGGGACATCGCCCGGATCGTCGTCAGCGTCATCGGTCCTAGAGCCCGTGGTACCGCCTCTTGGGGCAATTGTCGGCGGGCCGGACGATTCGGCCGTGGCCGTTCCGACTTCCCCTCCCCCACTCCCGGCTTCGCAGGCAGCTTCAGTCGCAACCGCCGCCGCAATGCTCTCGGCCTCGGCGCTGGCCGTGACACCGGCGGCTTGCTCGGCGTTCGCCGTGGCATTCGCGTTTGCAGTTGCCTCGGCGCTGGCCGTGGCCCCGGCGACTTGTTCGGTGGTGGCCGTCGCGGCCACCGCTGCCTCGGCACTGTCCGTGGCGGCGGCACTCGCCGCCTCAGCACGAGTCGTCGCCGCCGCCGCCGAGGCAGCGGCGGCGGTAGCCGTCTCCTCACCTTGCGC
>JACCVE010000136.1 GCA_013698285.1 Chloroflexia bacterium
GGCCGGGGGTGGGGTCGGCGGGGGGGTGGTCGGTTGGGTGGGTTCCGGGGTCGGGCGCGGGGTGGTCCCGCCGGGGACGGCGAGGAAATCTGCCACGCACCAACCGCCCCCGTACCCGGCGGCGAAGACCCCATACCAGCGATACCCGTCGCTCTGTTGGGCGACGCTCGTCACCTCGACCCGGGTGTTCGCCGGCAAGATCGCGATGACTGACCGGCCCAGGCTGGGACCAGATCGCATGTTGACGGAGGAGGTCGTGACCAACGCCGTGACGAGCGGGAAGGTTCCGGCCGGTGGCGTCGGGTCTGGCGCTGGCGCGGGTACCGGGGCCTGGGTCGAGAGTGCGAGGAACTCGCCGGCCGCCCAACCACCGCCGTACTGACCGCTGGTCACCGGGTACCAGGTGTAGCCGTTGGCGGCCCTGGACGTCCCCGTGACGGTCAACACGGCGCCCCGGGGCAGGCGGGCCAGCACGGTGCCGGTGGTGGAAGGTTGGGCGCGGAGGTTGAGCCCGTCGGTATTCACGGTCACGACGGCGCCGTTCGGGAAGCCGGTCGCCGGCGGCGGCGGCGGGGTCGCAGCGGCGGCCGCCAGATACGCCGCGACGCACCAGCCCGTCCCGAGCCGGGTCTGGATCTGGTACCAGGAGAAACCGTCGGCGGCGCGTGGTCCGGCCAAGACCGTGCCGGTCGTGCCCGAGGGCATGACGGTCACGACCGAGGCGCCGACGCTCGGGGCGGAGCGGAGATTGAGGCTATCGGTGGCGACCGAGACCCCGTCGCCGACCCGGAATGCCCCCGCGACCGGCGGCGTGGGCGCGGGAGTGGGCGTCGAGGTCGCCAACCCGAAGACGATCGAGGCCACCCAGCCGAGCCCGTTGGCCGGGGATTGGACTTGGTACCACGTGTATCCGCCATTGGTCACCGGGCCATCGGTGATCGTCATGCGGGTGCCGAGGGGCAGCCGGGCCTTGATCGACGCGCCCGTGCCCGGGCTCGTCCGCAGGTTGGCATCTGTCACGATCGTGGTCACGACGCTGCCGACCGCAACCCCCGGCGGTGGGGCGGGGTTCGCGCCCCCGTCGATGATCGCGGCGGCGTACTGCCGGATCGTCGCCAGGTCGTCGTAGAGGAAGTCGCCTGGGCATGAGGTCTGGTTGACATCGCGGTGGGAGCAGATCGTCGGCACGTCTGGGTTCTGCTGGAACGGCTTACTGGCGAGTGGGTCCAGGTTCCGTGCGGCGTAGGAGGTGATCCAGACGATGCCGGTCTGAGCCTCGGGGGTCGTATCGACGAAGGAGAAGTTGCCGATCGTGCCGATCCCGGAGCTGCCCTCGGCGTACTGGTAGGCGTGGCCGCCGATCACGTTCTCGCCGCCGGCACGGCCCTCGTAGACATTGCCCAGGTAGTCGACGAGGTAGTTGTATCCGATGTCGCCCCAGCCCCGGGTGACGGCGTGGTAGTAGTAGATCGACCGGAGGGCGATCAGGGGGTCTTGGAAGTTGGTGGTCTCGGTGTGGTGGATGATGACGTGCTCGACGGTCTGGTACTCGGGGGTCCAGATCTCCCCGGTGGCGTCATACCGGTAGGCCTCGTTCGCGCCCCAGGCGGCGCGGGAGATGATCGGGGGGCGGGCGACGGAGGGTTCCAGGGCGGCGGCGTAGACCGTCTCGACAGCGGGGCCCGGGCTGGCGTCGATGTAGGTGATCGAGAAGCCGGCCACGGCGGCGGGTTGCCCGTTCCCGTCCAGTGTCCGGTAGCGGACGAAGCGGGCACCCCCGGCGAAGGCGAGGTCGGCGTAGTACCGGCCGTTTCGATCCGGTCGCCCGGCGTCTTCCTCCTGGGCGGCGACGGTGACCGCGTCGGTGAAGGTCTCGCCATCGGCGCTGAAGGCCAACTCGACCAGGACGGGGAAGCTGACTTCTCCCGACCAGTGGGCACCGACGGCATAGAACGGGAAGGCGGCTTCGAGGGTGAAGGGGTCGGTCAGGGCGTCGGCCGCCCTGAAGGCGTTGTCGGCCTCGACCCAGGTCTCGGCGGCCGTCTCGGCGGCCTGGGCGGCGGCGGGCCGAGGTAGTTCGGCCCCGACGATCGCCATCGCGGCGACCGCCGCGCTCGCCTTCAGGATGATGCGGCGGTCGAGAGTCCCTCCGGTCGAGATCGGGTCGTCGGCGTGCGTCGTCATGGCGTCCCCCAGCGTTGAGCCGGTGCTGCAACACCGGTCCAGTCGACGTTCGATCCCTGTCCACGGTACCACTGTACGTACAGTTGGTCAAACCGGCGCAACGGTTCCCGGCCCCAGCGAGGGGCCGGCGTCGCCTCCGGTAACCATCAGATGGTACAGCGCCACGGACGCCGCCGTCGCGGCGTTCAATGAACTGACGCGGCCCCGCATCGGCAGGTTGACCAGCAGGTCGCAGCGCCGGAGCACGTTGCGCCCGATGCCCTCTCCCTCGCTGCCGACGACCAGGACCACCGGGCGCGGCACGGAGGTGTTGAAGAGGTCGGTGGACTGCTCATGCGATTCCAAGCCGATGACCCACCACCCGGTCGCCTTCAGGTCGTCCAGCGTCCGGGCCAGGTTGGTGACCAGGGCAACGCTGATGTGTTCGACGGCGCCGGCCGACGCGTTGACCACGGCGGGTGTCACCGCGACGGCCCGGTCGGTGGGGATCAGGACCTGGTGGATGCCGCAGGCGTCGGCGGTCCGGAGCAGGGTGCCGAGGTTGCGGGGGTCTTGGACGTGGTCGAGGGCTAGGGTGACAAGACCGGGCGCCGGGGTCGAGAGGTCGATGCCGGCGTAGCGATACGGGCTGGCATCGAGGGCGACCCCCTGATGGTTGGCGCCGTCGAGGGCCCGGTCGAGCGCGTCGCGGGAGACGACGCGCTCCGCGATCCCGCGCCGGTGGGCGAGGGAGACCAGTTCGGCGATGCGCTTGTCCGCCCGGATGCCGTCGGCGAGCAGGAGGGCGTGTCCGGTTCGGGGGCCGCGGAGCGCCTCCATGGCCGCGTTCCGGCCGTAGACCAATTCGCCCCGGACGGGCAGCGGGGGCGGGGCGTCCCGGCCGGGCGGACGCCCACGATGAGTCCGGCGGGTCTCCGGGCGTCCCCGTTCAGGACGGCCCGGAGGTGGCTCGCCAGGTGGTCCCGGCCGGTCCGTCTTCAAGGGTCACTCCTCGGTCGGCTAGGCCGTCCCGGATCTGGTCGGCGAGCGCCCAGTGGCGCTCCTTCCTCATGGTCTCCCGGATCGTCACCAGGAGGTCGATGAACGGGGAGGCATCGGCCCCGGCGGTGGAGGTCGGGCGGGCTGGGTCGAAGCCGAGGACACCCATCAGGTCGCCCAACGTGGTCCGTGCGGCCACCAACGAAGCAGAGGTGGGGGACGAGGCCGCCTCCCTGTTGATCGAGCGGGCAAGGTCGAACAGGGCCGCGATGGCGGCCGGGGTGTCGAAGTCGTCGTCCATCGCGATGAAGAAGCGTCGCCAGGTGTCGGCGGTCTGGCCAGCCAGGGCGTCCCCGAGAGCGGGTGCCGTCGTGTCCGGCCGACCGACGGCCCCGCCCCCGCCGGCGGCGGTCCTCAGGCGTTCCAGCCCCCGTTCCGCCCCGGCCAACGCCTCCTCGGAGTAGGTGAGTGGGGCGCGGTAGTGGGATTGGAGGACCATGAGCCGGAAGGCGTCGCCGAGGCCCCGGTCGAGCAGGGAACGGACCGTGACCATGTTGCCGAGCGACTTCGACATCTTCTCGCCGCCGAACCGCAGCATCCCATTGTGGAGCCAGTAGCGGGCGAAGGGTTCGCCGCCGAGGAAGGCCTCCGACTGGGCAATCTCGTTCTCGTGGTGCGGGAAGATCAGGTCGGTGCCGCCGCCGTGGATGTCGACGAATCCTCCCAGGTGGGTGGTGCACATCGCGGAGCACTCGATGTGCCAGCCGGGGCGACCCTCGCCGAAGGGAGATGGCCAAGACGGCTCGCCCGGCTTGACGGCCTTCCAGAGCGCGAAGTCGAGCGGGTCGTCCTTGCGCTCGTCCACGTCGATGCGTGCTCCAGATCGGAGGTCGTCCGGGTCCCGGTGCGATAGCTTGCCATAACCCGGGAAGGATCGGACCCGGTAATAGACGTCGCCCTCGACCGGATAGGCATGGCCGCGATCGATCAGGCCCTCGATCATCGCGATGATGGCCGGCAGCTCTTGGGTCGCCCGCGGGTAGACCGTGGCCGGCAAGACATTGAGGGCCAGCGTCTCGGAGAGCCAGTTGCTGATCAGCCGCCCGGTGAGGTCGTTCGGGTTGATTCCCTCGCGGTTGGCGCGGGTGATGATCTTGTCGTCGATGTCGGTGAAGTTCTGGGCGTGGCGGACCACGTATCCCCGGTATTCCAGGTAGCGCCGGATCATGTCGAAGACCATCACCGACATCGCGTGACCGATGTGGGCATCGTCGTAGACGGTGACGCCGCAGACGTACATCCGGACCTGGCCGGGCTCGATCGTCTGGAACGGCTGCTTCGAGCGGGATCGGGTGTCGTAGATGACCAGGTTCCCGGCGTCGCGGGGCAAGGTTTCTCTAGCGTGGTCCATGTGATCCGGTGCTCCTGACTGATTGGCTGACGGCCTGGTGACGAGCGATCCCCTCCCGGCCAGCGGCCAGGTCAGGTGGACGTCAGGCCAGACAGGAGGAGCGCTCCGGGGCATCGGCGCGGGCGACGGCGTCGCGCTCAAGGTCGCGGACCTTCTGTTCCAGTTCCTCGACCCGCTGCAGGACGGCGACCAGTGCGTCCCGTTGCGGGTCAGGCAGGCGTTCCAGCCGCCGAGGTGGCTCGACCCCACTGGATGTCGCCCCGACGGCCTTGGCCGGCACGCCCACCGCCGTCGTGTCGGGCGGCACGTCGCGCAGGACGACGGCACCGCCACCGATCCGGGCCCCGTCCCCGATCTGGACCGCGCCGAGGACGGCGGCACCGACCCCGACGATGACGCCGTTCCCGATGGTCGGGTGGCGCTTGCCGCGCTGCTTGCCGGTACCGCCCAGGGTGACTCCCTGATAGAGCGTCACGTCGTCACCGACGACGGCGGTCTCACCGATCACGACGCCCATCCCGTGGTCGATGACGAGGCGCCGGCCAAGGGTCGCGCCGGGGTGGATCTCGATCCCCGTCACGGCCCGGCTCAGGTGAGACACGATCCGGGCCAGCAGCGTCCGGCCGTGGCGGTGCAGGACGGAGGCCAGCCGGTGAGCCTGGACGGCATGGAGACCTGGGTAGGTCAGCAGGATCTCGACGGTCGAGCGGGCGGCGGGGTCCCGAGCGCGGATGGCCCGGATATCTTCGCGCAGGCGTCGCATGGCGATCCTCGATGCTGGGGCCGTCGCGGTCGATGGGTCACGGGTAGCTCTGACGGTCAGGAGGACTTCGCGGTGGCCACGGCCTTTTCGGCCGGCGCGGACTTCGAGTCCGACGTCGAGGCGGACTTGGCCGTGTCCGCGACCGACGGCTTGTCTCCGGACTTGGCCTTATCGCCGTCCTTCGCGCCATTTTCGGACTTCGCGGCGGACGACTTTGGCTCATCGGGGTTCGGCTTGCGGCTGTCGTTGATGTACCAGCCGGACCCCTTGAAGACGACGCCGACGGGATGGATCACGCGACGGATGGCACCCGCGCAGTCTGGACAGTCGGTGAGGGTCGCCTCGCTGAACTTCTGGAACTGGTCGAACTGGTGACGGCAGGTGTCACAACGATACGAGTAGGTGGGCATGATCCTGAGGGGCTCCTGGGGGAGATGGAGAACGACGTGAACTCGTGCCCGAGGCACGAGGACATAACACTTCCCGAAGTATACCAAAGGCGGGCCTCCCACCCTGGCCCCGGGCAGCACCGGCCCCACTAGCCTGGCCACGACACGGGCGCCAATGGTTCGGGGCGCGGCGGTGGACCAGAGACGAGATGCAGGCAGGAGAGATCGAGCGTTCCGGCCACCATTCCTGCGATCAGGGACCAGCCGGTGAGGGGCGGCTCGGCGGCCGTGAGGAGTCGCTCGACGATGGTGACGAGGTCACCAGCCAGAGCGGCATCCATCGGTGCGAACTTCTCCTCACCGGTACGGTCGGCCAGGCGGCGAAGGACGAGGTGCGTCTCGCGGGATGGTGACGAGTGCGCACGTACGACGAACTGCCCGGTCGCGAAGGTGTGGCCGAGGTCGGAGCCGGGCGGACAGGTATACCTGGGAACGTCCGCACCGGCGATGAGGTGGGCGTGGAGTTGGCCGACGTCCTGATGGATCCCGGCGTTGATGACGAGGGCGATCGGATGCTCGCCGGGATCGTGTCCGGC
>JACCVE010000151.1 GCA_013698285.1 Chloroflexia bacterium
GCGGGCAGACGGGGCTGGACCCGCACGATCCCTACGCGCCGGGCCCCGTCGAGACGACCACCACGGACTACCCGGAAATGTCCTCGGAGTGTTCCTCGACCTATCGCCGCGGGGAGCCGGGTCGCAGGATCGATGGGGAGACCAATGGCAGCCCGGCGTGTGCCCGGCCTGGTAAGCCTGCTCAGGCATAGAGATGTCATCCCGCCCTGGACACGTGTCCGGGACGCGATGACATCAGCCGATCGACGGTGGAGGCCGGATCACTCTGGAGATACGTGGGTCCCTTCATCGGCCCGGCGCCTCGCTCGGCCAAGCCGGGAGCGCGGACACACACGCGGAGGTTCCCATGATCGACACGAGAGACCTCGACGCCCGAATCATCGAACATCGGCTCCGCGCCGAACGGGCGAATCGCTCCGGCTGGATGCGGGCGGTGACCGCCGCGTCCGTTCCTCGGTGGTCATTCCGTGGGAGGGTGTCGTCGATCGCCAACGTTGGCCAGATCTCATCCCTGGCGATTGGGTTCAGGCTGCGCAAGGTGCAGACGGCGCTCCATCTCAAGCGCTTGCCCTCGTAGCGAGGTGTCAGGTAGGCAAGCAATCTGAAGATCTGGCGTCGAGTTCTCGTTCATGGTCCGGGCTGAGCGCCGCCTGATCGGCGCATTGGTGGGCTCGGCCCACCGTCGCCGTGCCGAGCGACCACGACCAACAGATGCCCTCGGGCGCGTCTGCGAACCCATCCACCTTGACAGTGCGGCGGACGGGTGTAGTCTGGAAACTGGTATCCCCTGGGTCTCTGGGACTCTCGATTCGTCGCTGGCCGACTCGCGGCCGGACGTCGTCGTCCGTCACACGCAGGGAGGAACACCATGAACGCCACCCGTCCCGATGCCGACGCGATCACCCCGGCACCGCCCGCCGACGTCTCCCGCCGCGAGGTCGCGGTCCGTTTCGGGGCCGGAGGATTGGCCGCCCTCCTGCTGGCCGCCGGGCAGCGCCCATCCCTCCGTGCCGCCCAGGACGCCAGCCCGACCGGTCCCGTCGGCGTCACGGGCGAGCTGCTCGGCGTCGGGCAACCGACCACGACACCGGGGATGGAACTCTCGCTGCGCCGGATCACCCTCGCGCCGGGGGGTCTGATACCCCCGCATAGCCACCCGGGCGCGCTGGTCATCTACGTCGAGTCCGGCACCTGGGGCCACACCGCCCTGGGCGGCACGGCCCAGCTGACGCGCGCCTCTGTCGGGGGGACCCCCGCTGCCGCCGAAGAGGTGGCGATGGGCACCGAGATGATCCTCACCGCCGGTGACGCGCTCTACGTCGAGGACCCGCAAGATGAAGTGCGCAACGCGGGCGAGGACGACGTCGTGCTCTGGGTAGCGGGTCTGACCCCGGTCGGCGAACCGTTCACGATGCTTATGGACGACATGGCCACGCCGGCACCGTAGCGGTTTCGTCCCGCACGCTGCCGCCGCTCACGCGAACGGCCTCGGCATCTCCGCCGGGCCGTCGCGGCATTTGTCCAATGACGGGATCTGGCATGCCGCCCTCAGCCAGCCCCAACGCGCTCACCCGGTGTGACATCCCTCTCGTGGTCTTGCCGGGTGAGAATCGCGACCACTTGGACATTTCTCCTCGAACGCTCCCCCAGGCCGCAGGGCGAATCGAGTCGTTCTTCCGAAGCTTCCGCCGCCCGAGACGATCGAAGCTGGGACCAGGGTCATGACCACCGGCCAGGAATCATCGAATCGGTCAGGAGGCGGTGATGTCGACCGGGGTCGCAACGCATCACGTCACGACGGCAGGGGTGACGACATGGGCGCGGCCTCCCTGACCGTCATCGAGATCCATTCTGATATCGACCCGAACGTCAGGTGAATGACGTTGACGGCCCGCGACGCGAGCGAGGAGACCGACCATGGCAGGTTTGGACATGTCCCGAAGAACGATGTTGGCGCGAGGTGGCGCGGCGGTGGCTGGCCTGAGCGTCCTGCGCCTCGCCGGCCCGGCGCACGCCTTCGGGCGCCAGTCAGGTGAGGAGGTCATCCCCTGGCTGGACCAGCCCGAGGACAACCCCGCGCCAGAGGTCATCGTCCGGCAACTAGAGTGGGAGGAACTGGATTCGTGGCTGACGCCGCCGGACCAGTTCTTCGTCATCAAGCACTATGACGAACCGACTCTAAACGCCCGTGACTGGAGCGTGGAGATCAGCGGCTTGGTGGCGGAGCCCTTGACGCTGACCCTGGCCGATCTCCAGGCCCGGGCGCGCCGGGAGGTGACGTGCACGCTGGAGTGCTCCGGCAACTCCGGCCTTCCCTTCCTCACCGGTGCCGTCGGCAACGCGACGTGGGCGGGGACGTCCCTCGCGGCGCTGCTGGAGGAAGCCGGGGTGCTGGAGGAGGGTATCGAGATCGTCTTCTGGGGCGCAGACGCGGGCGAGCAGACCCGGGGGGAGGTCACGATCACCGAGCAGTTCGCCCGCAGCATGTCGTTGGCCGACGCAATGGACGCCGACAACATCCTGGCGTTCGAGATGAACGGCGAGGAACTGCCGTCCCTGCATGGCCACCCGGTCCGGCTGATCGCGCCGGGCTGGTATGGCGTGGCGAACGTGAAGTGGCTGACGCGGATCGAGGTCATCGACCGGCGTTTCCAGGGCCACTTCATGGCGCGGGACTACGTCACGATCCGCGAGGTAGAGCGTGATGGGGAGTCGGTCTGGACCTTCACTTCGGTGACCCGTGACCGGCTCAAGTCCGCTCCGGCCAAGGTGACGCGGTCGGGGGATCAACACCGCGTCATGGGCGCCGCCTGGGGAGCCCCGATCGCCGGTGTGGAGGTGCGGATCGACGACGGCGACTGGCAGCCGGCGACGCTCACCGAGGGTGAGGGGAGCCAGTACGCCTGGGTCTTCTGGGACTTCGAGTGGGACGCGCCCGAGGCGGGCGAGCACACGGTCACATCCCGGGCGACGGGCGTGACCGGTGATGTCCAACCTGCCCCCGATGACCCGTTCCTGACCGGCAAGACGACGTTCTGGGAGAGCAACGGCCATATCACCCGGCGGGTCCGAATCGGGTGATGCACAGGACCGGGATGGCATGCTGTGTTCCTGCATCCGAGGCGGTCCACAGTCCGGATAGGAGCCAGGATCCTGCTATTGGGTTC
>JACCVE010000164.1 GCA_013698285.1 Chloroflexia bacterium
GCTCTATGGCGTCGGGGAGGGGACCCTCAACGCCTTCGCCAAGACGGTCGAGGCGGCGGTCCACGAGCTGGCGCCCCGCTACGAGGGGATGGACCCGTTCCAGGTCGAGACGATCCTGCAGCGGATGACCCGCGACCTCTACTCCGAGGGCGGCCAGATCCACATGAATGCGGTGGCCGCGGTCGAGGTGGCCTGCTGGGACATCATCGGCAAGGCCTCCGGCCGGCCGATCTACGACCTGCTGGGGGGTCGCTATCATGACAGCCTGCCGGCCTACGCCAACGGCTGGTACGCCGGGCCGCGGACGCCGGAGAGTTTTGCAGAGCGGGCCGTCGAGGTGGTGGCGCGGGGGTACACCGCCCTGAAGTTCGACCCATTCGGGGCGGCCTGGCGGACGATGGACCTGCCGGAGCGGCACCTGTCGCTGGGGATCGTCCGGGCGGTGCGGGAGGCGGTCGGGCCGGATGTCCAACTGATGATCGAGGGGCACTGCCGGTTCAGCGTCGGCGAGGCCGTCTGGTTGGGGGAGCGGCTGGCCGAGTTCGAGCCGACCTGGTTCGAGGAGCCGACCCACCACGGCAAGGTCGACGCGGTGGTCGAGGTGGCCCGCAAGATCACGGTGCCGGTCGCCACCGGCGAGAGCTTTTCGAGCATCCACCAGCACGCCGAACTGCTGGCCCACAACGCGGTCCACATCATCCAGCCGGAGCCGGGGAACATGGGCGGCATCTGGCGGACGCGCCAGGTCTGCACGATGGCCGACGCCCACTACGCCGTCGTCGCGCCGCACAACGCTCAGGGGCCGATCTCGACCGCAACTTGCCTCCAGCTCGGCGCCTGCGCCCCGAACCTGCTCACCCAGGAGATCTTCGACGAGTTCAACGTCGAGTGGGAGCGAGAGTTGGTCGACCACCCGGCCGAGTTGATCAGTGGCCGGATCCAGATCCCGGACCGGCCCGGGCTGGGGATCGAACTGAACTGGACCGAGATCGAGAAGCACCCCTACGAGGTGTCGAACTTCCTCCCCCTCTTCGCCACCGGCTGGGAGCGCCGTGAGGGCGAGCGCGTCTCCGCACCAGACTCCGTCGCCGCGGTGCCGGCCGCCGACGAGGACGCCCGGCCGGCGCCGGCGTGACCGCGCCGGGCAGCCCGACGCCCGGCGACACGGGGGCCGGAAACGGCCAACCCCGAGCTGGTCACTTGGTCACTTCGGGAAGTACACCGGGCGCCATGACGAGGAGGGCGTGATGGCTGGCGCGACACGATCGGTCCTCCGGGGCTGCATCCCGATCGTCTGCACGCCGTTTGGGGAAGACGGGTCGCTCGACGTGGCCGGGCTGGCCGCCGGGGTCGAATGGGTGATCGGCGAGGGCGCCGCCGGGGTGGCCGGGCTGGCGATCGCCTCCGAGGGATACAAGCTGACGGAGGGGGAACGGGACCGGGTCGCGGCCGTGATCGTCGAGACGGTCGGCGGGCGTGTCCCGGTGGTGCTGTCGGCCGCCGGGGCGGGGACGGAAGTGGCCGTGGAGCGGGCCCGGCGGGCCGTCGCGATCGGGGCCGACGCGGTGATGGTCCTGCCGCCGTCGTTCGTCCGCCCGTCGCGGGCGTCCCTGCTCGACTACTACCTCCGCGTCGGGGCGGAGATCGCCCCGGCGACGCTGGTGATCCAGGACGCGCCCCAACTGACCGGGGTGGCGATGGGACCCGACCTCTGGGCCGAGATCGCGCGTGACGCGGCTGGGCCGCTGGCGATCAAGGTCGAGGGCACCCCGCAGGGCGGGACGATCTCGGCGGCGCGGCTGGCCCTCGGCGACGAGGAGCCAATCTTCTGTGGCTGGGGTGGGCTGGGAATCCTCGATGCCCTGGAGCGCGGCGCGGCCGGGTCGATGCCGGCGCCCAACATGACGGCGACCTTCGTTTCGATCCAGCGGGCCTGGGAAGGGGGCGACCGGGAGGGCGCGGCGGCGGTCTTTGGCCGGGAACTGCCGTTCCTCTCCTGGACGATGCAGTCGGTCGACCACTCGGTGGCAGCCGCCAAGGAGGAACTGCGGCGGCGCGGCGTGTTCGCCTCGTCTCAGCAGCGCCAACCGGCCACCGCGCTCGACGAGGTGGGCCTTAGACAGCTCGCCCACTTCCTCGACCTCCGTCTCGACCGGGGCTAACGGCGGCGGCGTCACCCGGGATCACTCGCCCCATCTCCGTCCCGTCGGGTCGGGACCGATTCCGCCATTGGATGGCAGGTGATACATCCAATCGGCGAGATTGGCTGTTGTCGCGCGTGGCAATGGTGACTATCATAGCCTCATCAACCGGCGATTCGAGCCGAATTGGATGGGAATCATCCATATTGGAGGGTGAGGCATGACCGCGACCGTGGACACCGCGACGACCTCGATGAACGGGACGGCGGCGACCTCGACCTGGACGACGAAGGCCGGCCTGGCGAAGATGCTCAAGGGTGGCGTGATCATGGACGTGGTCAACGCCGAGCAGGCCCGGATCGCCGAGGAGGCGGGGGCCGTGGCGGTGATGGCGCTGGAGCGCGTCCCGTCCGACATCCGGGCCCAGGGTGGCGTGGCCAGGATGAGCGATCCCGACCTGATCACCGGGATCATCGAGGCCGTGACCATCCCGGTGATGGCCAAGGCCCGCATCGGCCACTTCGTCGAGGCTCAGGTCCTCGAATCGCTCGGCGTCGACTACATCGACGAGAGCGAGGTCCTGACGCCGGCCGACGATCGGTACCACATCGACAAGCAGAACTTCCGCGTCCCGTTCGTCTGCGGTGCCAAGGACCTCGGTGAGGCCCTGCGCCGGATCGGCGAGGGCGCGGCGATGATCCGCTCCAAGGGCGAGGCGGGGTCGGGCAACATCGTCGAGGCGGTCCGCCACCTGCGCGAGATCACCGACGGGGTCCGCCGACTGCGCTCGATGCCCCGCGAGGAGCTGATGACGGCCGCCAAGGAGCTAGGCGCCCCCTACGAGGTGGTGCTGCGGGTGGCCGAGACGGGGGAGTTGCCGGTGGTGCTGTTCTGCGCCGGGGGCGTGGCGACGCCGGCCGACGCGGCGCTGGTGATGCAGCTCGGGGCCGAGGGCGTCTTCGTCGGCTCCGGCATCTTCAAGTCGGACGACCCCGCCCCCCGGGCCCGGGCGATCGTCGAGGCGACGACCCATTTTCGCGACGCGGCCCGGATCGCCGAGGCTAGCCGGGGCCTGGGCCGCCCGATGCCGGGCCTGGACATGACCGCGATCCCGGCCCGGGAGATGCTCTCCAACCGGGGCTGGTAGGACGGTAGACGGTAGACGGTCGGGAGGGTAAGCGATCGGGGCGGCCGAACGGGTGATTCGGTCAGGGTGATCGATCGGTCGGGTTCCCGCTGTCGGGGGTGGGGGCGACCGGTGCGGGTCGCTGACCCTCGGTATCGTCGACCCGCGCCTCCCACCGTCGGCGACCGAATTGTGGTCGGGAGCGTCTCGTAACCGGTCTCGATGGGATGCCGCGCGACCCGCATGTCGTCGAGTGCTCCGCTCGTCGTTGGCGCCCGAGCCGAGAGGGATCGAACCGATGACGCTCGCGACACGATCGCACGAGGCGACACCGATCCTCAGCCTTCCTGACCGGCCCGGCGGGCCGGTCATCGGGGTGCTGGCCGTGCAGGGGGACTTCGCCGAACACCTGCGGATGCTGGCCCGGGTCGGGGCGACCGGGGTCGAGGTGCGGACGCCGGAGGACCTGGAGCGGGTCGACGCCCTGATCATCCCCGGCGGGGAGAGCACGGCGATCGGCAAGCTGCTCGCTCGCTACGGGCTGGACGTGGCGATCGTCGCCCGGGCGTCGGTCCCCTCTCCTGACCCCGGTGGCGCCACCGGCCAGGGGGAACCGCCCCGGCCGCCGCTCGCGATCTGGGGGACCTGCGCCGGGATGATCTTGATGGCGCGGGACATCGGCGATTCGGGCAGCAAGGTGGTGGCCCAACCGCTCCTCGGGCTGATGGATCTCTCCGTCCGCCGCAATGCCTTCGGCAACCAGCTCGACTCGTTCGAGACGGACCTCGATGCTCCGGTTGTCTCCCCGCGCCAGCCCGTCCACGCCGTGTTCATCCGTGCCCCCCTGATCGAGCGGGCCGGTGAGGGGGTCGAGATCCTGGCCCGCCTACCGGACGGGCGTCCGGTCGCCGCCCGCCAGGGTCATCTCCTGGCGACCGCGTTCCATCCAGAACTGACGAACGACCTGAGTTTCCACCGCTACTTCGTCGAACGGGTCGCGGCGGCCACCTCTTTCGCCGAACTCCCCGTCCGCTGAGGCATCGCGGCGCCCGAATCCGAGGGGTCACCGCGCCCAGTCGAGTACGGAGCGTCCCGGTCGCCGGGGGCACCGGCCAGGACGGAGGGGCTGGCCGATGCGCTATGCTTATTCCTCGTGAGGCGAACGCCGTGACCCGACCCGTGACGATGCCGGATGACACCGGAACGGCGCCCCACGCGTATACACCATTGAAGGGCCACGGCGCCCACGATGACCGGACCCATATCCCGCCTCGCGGCCTGGCGAGGCGACCAGGAGGACGCACGTGATTCCGACCACCGATACGACCACGACGGGGACGTCGCGACGCAGCGCACGCACCCTGTCCGGGCGCTGGCAACGGTTTTCGCTGGCCGCGCTGGCGCTGGTGATGATGCTGGGGATGACCGTCGCCGCGGCCGCCCAGGGTGAGATCGTCTCCACGGCGATTGGTGAAGTGCCGTCCACCGGCGGGATGCGGCCGGGGCCGGTCGGGGCGCAGCCGCCCTCCACCGCGCGGCGAGTCGGGGTCGAACCGACCGCACTGCGGATCGAGGACGCTGGGATCGACAACTCGATCCAGCCGTTGCAGATCATCGAGGGCGTGATGCAGAACCCGTCCGGCCCCTTCGTGGTCGGCTGGTATGAGCAGACCAGCAAGCCCGGCGGGGATGGCAACGCCGTGATGGCTGGCCATGTCGACTATTGGAACGTCGGTCCGGCGGTTTTCTATGAGCTGCCGCGTGGCACCGTGACCGAGGACTCCGAGATCGTCGTCATCGGCAGTGATGGCAACGAATACGTCTACGCTGTCGAGTGGCAGAAGCTCTACAATCTGGACGAACTGACGGTCGAGATCATCAACGAGGAGATCGTCGGCCCGACCGACGCCCCGAGCCTGACGCTGATCACCTGCGGCGGCGAGTTCGACCCGATCACCGCCCAGTACCTGTCCCGCTACGTGGTCCGGGCAACGCTCGTTTCCTAGTCTGCCGGGCCACCAGCCGACGACGCGACGCGAGACGGCAAGGAGCCGCCGGGGTTGATCCCGGCGGCTCCTCGTCATGTCGGGCGGCTCGGGCCTGGGGACGGGGCTGACCAGGTCCCGGCACCTGGGACAGCCCGCGGGGCACCCTCCAGGTCGAGGGACGCGCCCGGGATCACCGGGATCGTGCCCGGGGCCATGGTATCCTGCCCACCACCACCGGACCTCCGATCTCACCTGGCGACCCGGCCAGACCCAACGATCTGCGCCGGTCTGCCCGGACCGCGAAGGGATGTCTCGACCATGATCCCGGCCGCCCCGACCCGGCCCGTCGCCGGCCGCCCGGTCGCCGATCTCCGGCTCCACTGCATGGATTGTGGCACGGCCGTGGCGGGCGACACCGCCGTCGGGGTCTGTCCCGCCTGCGGCGGCCTGCTCGACGTGACCCTCGACCTGCCGGACCGGATCGACCCGGCCGCCATCGGCCAGGGGTTGCCGGCCGCGATCGCTCGCTCCGGCGTCTGGCGGTACCGTGACCTCCTCCCCGCCCTGCCGGACGCGGCGATCGTCAGCCGCCAGGAGGGGAATACTCCTCTCTATTGGGATGACCGGCTCAGCGCCTACGCCGGGTTGACCGGCGCTTTCGGGGTCAAGCACGAGGGGCACAACCCGACCGCGTCGTTCAAGGACCGGGGGATGACCGTCGGGGTCAGCCACGCTCGCGCCACCGGGGCCTCGATCGTCGCCTGCGCCAGCACTGGCAACACCTCGGCCTCGCTGGCATCCTACGCGGCGGCGGCCGGCATCCCGGCCCTGGTCATCATCCCGGAGGGCAAGATCAGCGGCGGCAAGCTGGCCCAGACGATTGCCTACGGCGCCAAGGTGGTCCAGGTCGAGGGCGACTTCGACCTCGCCCTGACCCTGTTGCGGGAACTGACGACCAAGCACGACGTCTACCTCTGCAACTCGGTCAACCCGTTCCGCCTGGAGGGGCAGAAGACGATCGTCTTCGAGCTGATGGAGCAACTCGGCTGGCGGGTCCCGGACGTGATCGCCCTGCCCGGCGGCAACCTCGGCAACACCGGAGCCTTCGGCAAGGCCCTGGGCGAACTGCTCCGGGTCGGCCTGATCGACCGGCTACCCCAGCTGGCGATCATCCAGGCCGTCGGGGCCTCTCCCTTCGCCGCCTACCATGCCGGAGGCTGGACCGCCTACGCCCCGATGGCGGCCGAGACGATCGCCACGGCGATCAAGATCGGCGACCCGGCCAGCACCCCCCGGGCCCGCCGCTCGGTCGAACTGACCCGGGGCCTGGTGACCACCGTCACCGACGACGAGATCATGGACGCCAAGGCCGCGATCGACCGGACTGGGATCGGCTGCGAACCCGCCTCGGCCGCCTCGCTGGCGGGCACCCGGCGACTAGTGGCGGAGGGGCACATCACCGCCGACGCGACGGTGGTCGGCATCCTGACCGGTCACGTCCTGAAAGACGCGGACGCGGTGGTGGCCTATCACCTGGGCGACCTCGACGGCGCGGCGCGGCCGGGATCGAACCGTCCGGTCCGGATCGCGGCGGACCTGGCGGCCCTGGAACGCGTGGTGGACGATGCGCTTCACGGTTAGGGCACCGGCCTCCTCGGCCAACCTGGGACCGGGCTTCGACGCCGTCGGCCTGGCCCTCGACCTCTGGAACACCCTGACGGTGGAGGCCGACGATGCCGCCGTCGAGGCCGCCCGGTCTGACAGGGCCGACACCGGAGTGGCGGAACGCGGCGCGTTCGGCCGACGCCCGAAGGGTGGCGACCTCCCGGGCACCGGTGGGCTCCGCGACGATTGGGACGTGGTCGTCACCCCGGCCACGGGCCGCGACGCGGGGATGCTGGACAGCCGGGAGAACCTGGCGGTCAAGGCGATGCAGGTCGTCGCCGCCGACCACGGC
>JACCVE010000166.1 GCA_013698285.1 Chloroflexia bacterium
AGTCCCGGACGTCATGGGCTGGCACGGCCATGATCGCGCCGGTGCCGTACCCCATCAGGACGTAGTCCGCGATCCAGACCGGGATCGGCTCTCCGGTCACCGGGTTGGTGGCGTGGCCACCGGTGAAGACGCCCGTCTTGGGGCGGGACTCGTCCAGTGACGTTCGCTCGATCTCCGACTCGCCCCTGGCCCGCTCGGCGTAGGCTTCGACCTCGGCCCTCTTCTCAGGAGTCGTCAACGCGGCCACTGCCGGGTGCTCCGGGGCCAGGACCATGAAGGTGGCCCCCCAGACCGTCTCCGGGTGCGTCGTGAAGACCTCCAGCGGATCGCCCCCAGCCAGGTCGAAGCGAAGCCTGGCCCCCTCGGACCGGCCGATCCAGTTCCGCTGCATGGTCTTGACCCGCTCGGGCCAGTCCAGATCCTCGGCCTCGCGGAGCAGTTCTTCGGCGTAGTCCGTGATCCGCAGGTACCACTGCTCGAGGTCTCGCCGGATGACGACGAACCCGCACCGCTCGCAGACGTTGCCGTCGAGGACCTGTTCATTGGCTAACACCGTCTGGTCGTTCGGGCACCACCAGACCGCGCCATTTTTCCGGTAGGCCAGGCCGCGCTCCAGCATCCGGAGAAAGAACCACTGGTTCCACCGGTAGAAACCGGGATCGCTGGAGATCACCTCGCGGTCCCAGTCGATCATCGTCCCCATCGCGCGGTACTGTTCTCGCATTTTGGCGATGTTGTCGTAGGTCCAGGTAGCGGGGTGGATGTTGTTGCGGATCGCCGCGTTCTCGGCCGGCAGGCCGAAGGCGTCGAAGCCCATGGGGAACATCACGTTGAACCCGCGCATCCGCTTGTACCGCGCGAACGCGTCGGGGACCGAGAAGGCGTACCAGTGCCCCATGTGGAGGATCCCGGACGGATATGGATACATCGTCAGAGCGAACCAGTTCGGCCGGTCGGTCGCGTCTTCGACGTGGTAGAGTCGGCTCTCCTCCCACCGCGTCAGCCATCTCGCCTCGACATCGGCGGGATCGTACGAAGATCCTGGCCTATCTCCGGTCGTACCGGTGCGGGTGATCGTCTCGACCATCTGCTCGTCCTCCACCTGCCGTCTGGATCGGACGGCACCCCGAAAAATGACAAGAACCCCTCGTCCCGGTCAGGGACGAAAGGCTCTCACCCGTGGGGTGCGCTTCCGCGGTACCACCCTGTTTGATCGGTCTATCCGGTGTGGTCGTCAGGAGAGGGGGGTGGAGCTGAGGGGACTCGAACCCCTGACTTCAACACTGCCAGTGTTGCGCTCTCCCAACTGAGCTACAGCCCCCTGGGTCTCGCCTGATGTCGAACCGCACGCGACCGATCCACTCTATCGCCCGATACCGGGGGCGAACCGCCCGTCACTACCCCGCTCGGCGGATCACGACGGAGGCTCCCGGACGAGTTCGCGCCCACATGATGCCTCGCACCGGACGGCATCTCTCTCGGGTCGGGAGCTACTACTTCCGTTCTCAGCCCATCCCCAGTACGCGGCGATCACGCACCCGTCCCGGGAGTCCGCAGTCTAGCAGTCTGATCCCCCGGGTGTCAAAGACGATGCTCGACCGCTCGACGCGTCGAAGGCCCCGCCTCGACCGCGAGCGCGGGATCCCAACGGGATCATCATCCGGCTGGCTCTCCGGCCGGGCCGACCTCGATCAGGTCCCCGGCCCGGACGCCGTGCTCGGCCATGAACCCGGCCGGAACTTCGAGGACCCTGTCTACCGGCCCGGGTGAGGCGAACGACGGCAGGGCGCTCGTCGTGGTCCCAGCCGGGGACGGACAGACGGACTCGGCGGCCCCGATGACCTCGTCGCCGTCGATCCAGATGATGTCGAGACAGAACCGCATCCCAAACATCCAAAAGCTCTTGGCCCTAGCCTCCGGGAATTGGAACAGCATCCCGGTCCCGGGCACCAGACCGTCTCGCTGGCCCAGCCCGAGCGACTGCTCCGGCGATTCGTCGGCGACCTCGACCGCCAGCACCTGCCCGCCAATCGTCACCGTGAGTGGGCGTTCCCGCTCCGGTACTTCCTGCCGCCAGGGCGGCACGGCATCCACCCGCTCGATCGACGGGGCGATGGCAAGGAACGTGGCCGCCAGGACGGCCACGAGCAACCCGCGTCGAGGACGCCGATGGTTCGCCCGGTCGTCACGTCCTCTCATCACCGTCTCGATTGATCGCAATGTCCCCATCCTCCCCGACCTCCCGTCGCAGCGCTTCGAGGCGGTCGGCCAACGTTCCTAAGAGGCTCGCGGTCGCCGAGACCCCGTCGATTCGGACGTCACTCTGTTCATAGACTACCCTCGGTGTCTCGGCCGCTACCACCCCGATCGCCAGGGCCGCCACCTGGCCACTCTGCCGGGCGGCCCGCAGCGCCTCGAACCCATCGACGTCGGTAACGTCGTCCCCGATGAAGACGACTCCCCGCAATCCGTCTTCCACGATCAGGTCCCGGATCGCCGTGCCCTTGTTGATGATCGCCATGGGCCGCAACTCGAAGATGAACCTGCCCTCCGTCACCCGCAAGCCGTGGCGCTCGGCCGCCGCGTGGACCAACCGGGCCAGGGTCGCCTTGGCGACCTCCGGGTCGGCGGCGACCCGGTAGTGGACGGTACCGGTCAGGCGCTTGTTCTCGAAGATGATGCCCTCCCCCAACCCGGCCCGATCCGCCCCGGCGCTGATGGCGTCGAGGGCCGCCGCAATCCCCGTGACGGCGGCGACCCCAGCCGGGTGCTCCCAGCCAGTGCCAGCCCGTCGCCGTTCCAGCCCGTGGTTACCGATGCACAAGATGTCGGGGATCGCCACCATCCCCTCCCCCGCCACCGCTGCCCGTCCGGTCACGATCCCGACGACTTCCACCACCTTCGTCAACCGGACGAGCGCCTGCCGGGCGACCCGGTGGACGGTGGCCTCCCCCGGCGTCGCGGCGATCTCGCTGATCGTCCCGTCGATGTCGCTCAACAGGGCGCCCGGCCGGAATGACAAGACCTCCAGGCACCGATCCACTACCTTGTCGATCTCCGTCAGACCCGCCTGGCTCATCCCGATGCCTCCCCCCGTTATCCCACCCGACGGCCGATCACCCGCTTGCCCCCTCAGCTGACCATCCCGATTCGGACCGGGCATGGCGGGTCACGAGAATGAGATAGTCTGCCAATTCGTCGTTTCGATGAACAGGTCTCGAGCGTCCCCGTCCGTCACCACGATGACGTGGATGATGATCGTTTCCGCCGGCGTACCCGGGGGGCCGAATGGCGTCGACGTACCGTTGTAGCGGACGTTGATCCCACTGGTCGGGTGGATCTCGGCGGTGGGATCGACACCCTCGGCCAGCAGCGTCTCGGCAATCCGTTCAAAGGAGACCGGAGCCGTGTCGAGCACGGGCGGTTCGGGCACCCCTGGATCGATCGGGGTCGTTACTCCCGTGTAACTCGCGAAGTAGGCCCGTGCCTCACCGGAGTAGAAACGCCCCTTGACCTCCACGCCGGGACCGAGGAACGCGCACCCGACCTGGGCTTCCACGAGCTTCGCATCCTCTTGCCAGGCGGTGGCCGCCGCCTGGGCCCCGGTGATTTCTTGCTCCCACGCGGCCTGCATCTCCGCCAGGGCGCCGACGGTCAGTCTTCCCCCCGCGCATGGGCCATCGGCGAGCGAGATCACGGGCTGGCTCAAGTCGTTGGTCGGCGTCGGCGTGACGATGCCGACGACGTCGTCGCCGCCGGCGCAGGCCGAGAGAACGAGTGTCATCGACAGTGCGAACATCACTAGGCGGGGCCGTTCACGTCTCCGGCGGGAGCCGTTCATCGCGCCGTTCCCATCGCCTGGGGGAGTGGTCGGCGGCTGCCCCAATCCCTCGACGGACGAACCCATCGCTTCTGGGGACCGGCGATATCGGGACCATGGCCGGTCGCGCTCGACCGTCCCGCCACCTCTCTGCTCCACTCTGCCGACCCTCGTCCCCGGGGGTCTGTACTCGCCGGGCCGATCCATCGCATGGGTATACTGCATGTCGATGGGTCCTCGATGCCGTCTCGGGCATGACGACACCGGCGCGTCGACCGTACGGGTGCGTCGACTGATGGCCCCGGCGTTGGGGTGGGAGCTTCGGAGCTGACAGGCATGCGACTCTATAACACGCTCACCAGGGAGATCGAGCCATTCCGGTCTCGTGACGGTCAGGTCGGCATCTATGTCTGCGGGGTCACCCCCTACGATACCACCCACGCGGGTCACGCCTTCACGTTCTTGGTCTTCGACACCCTCGTCCGATATCTCCGGGCCACCGGGGAGGACGTGACCTACGTGCAGAACGTGACCGACATCGATGATGACATCCTCCGGAAGGCCAAGGCGGCCGGGGTCGATTGGCAGGAGCTCGGCGCTGGCGAGACCGCCTCGCTCCAGCGCGACATGCGAGCCCTCAACGCCTTGGACCCTGACCACTTCGTCCTGGCGACCGACCACATCCCCGAGATGGTCGAGATAGTCTCGGCCCTCGTCGCGGCGGGTCACGCCTACGAGTCCGGCGGCAGCGTCTATTTCTCGGTCGATAGTGATCCAGACTACGGCAAGCTCAGCGGCATCCCGCGCCCGGAGATGCTGGCGGTCGCCAACGAGCGCGGCAACGTCCCGGACGATCCCAAGAAGCGAGACCCGCTGGACTTCGTCCTCTGGCAGGTCGCGACGCCCGGCGAACCGACGTGGGAGACGCCGTGGGGTCCTGGCCGGCCGGGTTGGCACATCGAGTGCAGCGCGATGGCGACGCAGTACCTCGGCAACACGATCGATATCCACGGCGGCGGGTCGGACCTGATCTTTCCCCACCATGAGTCGGAGATCGCCCAGAGCGAACTGGCCACCGGGGAGAGGCCTTTCTCGCGGGTCTGGATGCACGCCGCGATGGTCGCCTACCAGGGCGAGAAGATGAGCAAATCACTGGGCAACCTGGTCCGGGTCAACGACGTACTGGCCTCCTACCCCGCCGACGCATTGCGCCTCTACCTCATGGCGCACCACTACCGGGCGCCGTGGGAATACGTGGACGATGAGATCGACACTTGGGACGGGGTCCGGCGGGATCTGGTCGAGGCGAGCGAGTTCACCACGTTTGGCCGCGATATCGTGGTCGATGTCTCGTCCGAGCGCGAACGGTTCTACAACGCGATGTCGGAAGACCTTGACACCCCGGCGGCGATCGAGGCCCTGCGCGGCGTCGCGCAGGTCATCCTCGAATCGCCCGAGGACGAAGATTCACGCGATGCTCAGGATACGTTGCGAGAACTGGCCGACATCGTCGGCCTGACATTCGACGGCGAGGGTTGACCGTCGCGTGGCGGCCTCCCGATGGAGTCGTGGAGTCCTCCTCTTCGCGGAGGAGGGCTCGTGGTCGCCCGAATCCTCGTCTTGAGGCTCAAACAATCGTCGCGGCTTTGGATCACTCGCCTACCGAACCGGATGAGGGGCATGAGGAGACGTGATGACCCACGCACCGGGGCTGAGATAAGCGACCACCGCGAACAACGTCCGGGTCCTCATGCCGACGGTCCACCTTCACACCGTGTCCACCGGTCCCATCCGTGCGGTGGGCCGGGGCCGGTGTGGTAGACTCGCGTTCCAGCCACATGCGTGTGCTCGAATGCCCCATTGACCCTTCTTGCTCCTCCGTGCGCCGGGACCGCAACATCCCGGTCAGAATCGGGGGGGCAACTCCAGAGGAAGGAGTGCCCGTTGCGCCAATACCCCGTGATCCCGCGCGTCTACGAATTGATGATCATCCTCAACCCCGACGTCACCGACGAGGAGCTTGGCCCAGCCCTCGACGAGGTGACGCGGTATATCGAGGACGCCGGTGCGACCTTGGAAGCCCTCAACACCGCCTCCCCGTGGGGCCGCCGCCGATTGGCCTACAGCATCCGGTTCAATGGCCGCGATGTCCGGGACGGCTACTACTCGCTTTATCACTTCACGAGCGACCCGGCCCAAGTCGCCGAGGTCGAGCGAGAATTGAAGCTCGACACCAGGGTCATGCGATACATCATGACCCGATCGACTCCGGAGGCCGCCGAGGCGAACAAGCCCGCTCCCGATGATGAGCCGGAGGCCACGGTCGGCGAGGCGGCAGGCACCGGTTCGGCCGAGATCACGCCGACGCCCGAGACGGTCCCCGTCGTGACGGGCGACGTGTCCGGCACCGAGGACTCTCCGGACGACCCGGCGCTCGCACGGTCGGACGAGCCGATGCCGACTGCCGAGGCGAATCCGACCGATACCTCGATCGTCGCGATGGGTGAAGTGGGCGCACCCGCCACGGCGCCCGACACCGGGCAGGAGGTCGTCGCGGCGGTGGAAGACACCGGGGCGGACACGGTCGCGTCTGACGTTTCAGAGGGCACCGAGGGAACCACAACGAGCCGCGACGAGACGCCTGTCGCCCCGGATTCGGATGCGCCCGAGGAGGCATAGGAGGCAACGATGGCCGGGATTAGCAAAGTCATCCTGATTGGCAACTTGGGCCGTGATCCCGAGACCCGCTACACCCCCAGCGGTGTGATGAACGTCCAGTTCAGCATCGCGGTGTCCCGGCGCTATACGGACTCCAGTGGGCAGCAGCAGGAACAAACATCTTGGTTCCGTATCACTGGGTGGGGCAAGCTGGCCGAGACGATGGACGGCCTGACCCAGCGCGGATGGCTGACGAAGGGTAAGCAAGTTTACGTCGAGGGCCGTCTCGAAGCCCGCGAGTACCAGGACCAAGCGGGGCAGACGCGCACGTCGCTAGACGTGAACGCGACCGAACTCCAGTTGCTCGGCCAGCGGGGCGACAGTGAGGGCGGATTCGGCGGCGGCGCATCCGGATCGGGAGGTGGCTCACGCGGGCGGTCCGGCGACGACAACGGCGGCCAGGGTGATGGTCCCAGCGACATGGACGACGTTCCCTTCTAGCCGGTACCGATCGGGACGGGCGTCGCGTCGCCCTCCCGGCCGGGTTGAATCGAGAACACCATTTCCTTTGACCGAGTGAACGTGTGATGTGGAGGTTTAGACCATGGTGACGCAGCAAGAACCCCGGACCGGCGGCACCGGAGGCGCTGGCGGTCCGGGCGGGGACGATCGGCGTTCACGTGGACCGGCGGGTCCCGACGCCCGGCGAGATGGCCCACAGGATCGACCTCGCTTCGGCGGTGGTGCCCAGGGCAGTCGTGAGGGTGGCCGCGACGGGGGCCGTGACGGTGGCCGGGACCGGGACGGCGGCGATGACGACCGCGGCCGTGGACGGCGCGGTGGCGGCGCCGGGGGCCGGTTCCCCTCCCGCCGCAAGGTCTGCATGTTCTGCGCGGAGCGGATCGAGGTCGTCGACTACAAGGACATCGCCCACCTGCGGCGGCACCTGGCGGAGCGCGGCAAGATCGAGCCGCGCCGGAAGTTCGGCACCTGTGCCCGCCACCAACGGTCGATGACCGTGGCCATCAAGCGAGCCCGCCACATGGCCCTGCTCCCATTCACCACGGGCGGGGGACGCGGCTAATCGGGGTTCGATCCGGGCGGGATCGACCGTCTCGTTCGTCCGGCACGTCGTCCCTCGACCGGCCCCGCCGGGTGCCGGCGGGGCGCCGTGCCCGTGTTTGGAAGAGAGGACCGCGACGGTGGCGGATAGTCCGAAACGACCAAGCCCAGTCCCAGCGGCGAGGCCCCGGCCACGACCCCGGCCACAGGCGAGGCGCACGGATCGGCAGCGCCGGGTCGACAGCCGGCACGGAAATATTCCTGTCCCCGTCCGCGCCCGGCGGATCTCCCGCCGTGAGCGTGAGGCGCGGCAGCGTCGTCAACTCTTCATCGGGATGGGTATCGCCGGAGCGCTCATCGCCGCGATCCTCGTCGTCACGACGGTCCGCGACTATGTGATCAAGCCTCGCACGGTCCTCGCCTCGGTCAATGGGACGGACATCACCCGGCGCGATTATTGGCGCTACCAGGGCGTCCAGCTCATCGAACAGGTGAACCAGTATTCCCGGCTGGCCGGGCTCTTGCCGGCCGACCAGGCCGGCCAGTACCGCCAGTTGGCGGCCCAGGCACAATCCGACCTCGATAGCCTGTGGGGTACCACGGATGTTGAGGACCAGGCCCTGCAGCAGATGGTGGACGACCAGATCTTCCTCGACTACGCGGATGACGTCGGGGTGTCGGTGACGGACGACGATGTCAACCAGTACATCCTGAACCGGTTCTCGCCGCAGGATGCGCCCCTGATCCCGGATACCCCGACGCCGACGTACATCCCCGAACGAGCCCAGGC
>JACCVE010000244.1 GCA_013698285.1 Chloroflexia bacterium
CAGCACCATCTCCGCCGTTGCCCGCAGCGCCGCCAGGGCCACGATCGCGACCACCGCCCCCGTTGCCACCCGTCCCCACCACGGGCGAAACTGGCCGGTCAACCCGAACGTCCCCTCCCGGCCCGTCCCGCTCAAACCGCTGACCAGCACTAATCCACCCACCGTCGCGATCACCCCGGCGATCAGCAGCAGCGTCACCGGCACGAAGGCCCAGCCCGGCGCCAACGCGACCGGAGGGATGAGGACCAGCCCAGCGACGACCACTCCGACCACATCCCGCGCCGAGACCAACCGCCGGGGCACCGTCGCCCCCGGGGACCAGACCGTCGCCGCCACGAGGAAGCCAACCGTGATCGCCAGCGCGACCCCGGCCCCCGTCCCGGTCACGACCCGGAGCCCGTTGTCGGGCGGATACGGGTGCCAGAGCCCCAAGTCGCGCAGCAGCGAGTTGGTGCCATCGACCCCCATCGCCCCGACCAGCCCGGCCAGCATGACCCAGGCAGGGATGCCCGGTGGCCGTGCGGCGCGGATTCGCCCCGCCGCCGCCAGGGCGACGAACCCCAGCAGGGCACCGAGGTAGATGCCCGTCATCCGGGCATCGAAGGGCAATGCCTGGCCACCGAGGACGAACGTGTGGTCCGGCGTCTGGGCACAGAGTCCCCCCAGCAGCAGGTGGGCGCGGTGGGCGAAGGCTCCCGGCCCCGCGGCCAGCCAACCAGCGACCGTCGCCGGCAGCACCCACCACGCCCAGGCCCAACCCGGCCGCGGCATGAATGGGCCTCGTTCGGCCCGGCTGTCCGGCGCCCCTGCGCCCGCCGCCGAACGCATCACGCCGGTCGTCTCGCCCCGTCCCATCCAAGCCCCCGTTCCCCGCACATTTCCCGATGGGACCGGCTCCCGGCTCATCCGCCCCAGGTTCGCTCTGGCACGCCCCGTGACCGATCCGTAAGATTAGCCTACCGTCTCCTCACGGGGAGATTCGTCGTTCCTCCCGGGCCGCCGTCAGCGGCCCCGTCTCGCCATCCCACCGAAAGGGGCCCACCGCGTTGCCTGCCACCTCCCCCCGTGCCCTCGCCGCCGACCGCACCCACCTCCTCCGCGGGGTCCCCGGCGCCCTCTCCCGCGGAAAGACCGGCTCCCTGGTCGCCACGCTGGCCTTGGCACTCTTCGCGGTGATCTTCGGACTCGTCCGCTCCAAGCGCAGCGCGGCCACCGACGTGGCGATCACCATGAAGTTCCAACGTCGCCGTCACCCCTGGCTGGCCCGGTCGATGGAGATCGCCTCCTGGCCCGGCTTCCCGCCCCAGAGCCGCCTCATCCCCCCCGCCCTCGTCGCCGCGCTGTGGGTGGTCGGCCTACGCCTAGAGGCCGCCTTCCAACTGCTGGCCTGGGGAACCTCGGGCATCTCGTACGTCTTCAAGTCGATCATGCGGCGACCCCGGCCCCAGCAGGGCGAGATCCAGGTCGCCATCGCCCGGATCGGCGGCACCAGCTTCCCCAGCGGCCACGTTCTCGCCTACATGGGCAACTATGGCTTCCTCGCCTATCTCGCCTATACCCTGATCCAGCCCGACCGCCTCCGCCGCGCGGTCGTCGGCGCGATCATCTCCCTGGTCTCCCTGGTCGGGCCGAGCCGCATCTACCTCGGTCACCACTGGGCCACCGATGTCCTGGCGTCCTACCTCCTGGGCACCAGCTACCTGATCGGTCTCACCGCCGTCTACCGCCGCGTCAAGTCCTGGGTCACCGGCGTGCCGATGTCACCCCGCCGCTGACCCGTCCGATCGCCGGTGATCCGACCGGTCGCCGGCGTGCCAACGTCCCAGGCCCCTACTTCAGCCCCGTCACCACGATCCCCTGCACGAACCTCCGCTGGGCGACGACGAAGATGACCAGGACCGGGATCAAGCTCAGGATCGTCTGGGCCATCGTCTGCTGGTACTCGAAGGTGTACTGCCCGTTGAGCAGGTTCAGGCCGAGCGGGACGGTGAAGGTGTCCGGCCGCTGCAGGTAGATCAGCGGTTCCAAGAAGGCGTTCCACGTCCCCGTGAACGCGAAGATCGCCGCCACGCCGAGGGCCGGCCCGGAGAGCGGCAAGACGATGTTCCAGAAGATCCGGAACCAGCTCGCCCCGTCGATCCGGGCCGCGTCGTCGAAGTCGATCGGGATCGTCATCATGTACTGCCGCAGCAGGAAGATCGTGAACGCCCCCTGCCCCTCCCCGCGAACACCGCCGGGATCGTCAGCGGCGCGATCGTGTTGATCAGCCCCAGCTCAGACCAGGCCCGGAACAGCGGGATCAACGTCACCTGGCTCGGCAGCATCATCGTGCTCAGCACGACGACGAACAGCGGGCCCCGCAGGGGAAACCGCATTCGAGCGAAGGCGAACGCGACCAGCGACGCCGATAGCAGGTTGGCGACGATGTTGATCCCGCTGATCATCGCGCTGTTGCGGTAGTACTGGGCGAACGGCAAGACCTCCCAGGGCCGGGTGTAGGCGTCGAGGCGGATCTCGGACGGGATCCACGTCGGCGGCGACGTGAACAGTTCGTTGTCGGCCTTGACCGAGGTCGAGAGCATCCAGAAGAACGGCGCCGCGTAGGCGATCGCGCCCAGGATCACCACCGTGTAGAGCAGGGCCCGGGAGAGCGCCCGGCGGACGCGCCGGTCATCGACCGTGGGGACCACGACCCTCTCGTCGCCGGCCCGCACCGTCTCGTCGCGCGGCGTGGGGTTGGCACTCACGAGCGGAGCCCTCCCTCGTAGTGGACCCACAGCGACTGGGACCGGATCAGGATCAGGGTAAAGACGAAGACGATCG